>JAFEEZ010000376.1 GCA_018240825.1 Pseudomonadota bacterium
GAGCCGACGCTCGAGGAGACGCTCGACGCCTTGCGCGCGCTCGCGCGCCGGGTCGGCTAAGCCTCCACCACCAATAATTCGAGCGCTGCGGCTCTGGCCCAGCGCTCGATCACCTCGGCGCTGGCGACGAAATGGCCGCGCCACGCCAGCTCGATCTCGGGTAGCGCGATCAGCCAGTTGTCGAGCCGATCGTCATCATCGCCAGCGATTGCGACGTTCATGCGATGCCCGGCGAACAGAACGGATGCCCAGGGGCGGCATTCGGTCAACGTAGCCCGGAGCCGAATGGAATGGGCGGACGCGCTCGCCCGCAATACGCGCAGGCAGTCGCGCTCGACCTTGCTCATCGCGCGCGCTCCTGCGCGCTGATGAACCCGATCACGCGCGCGACGGTATGCGATCGCGGCTCGCGCCCCATGCGCAGGTCGAGCACGAAGCGCGGATCGTTGACCGCCAGCCGTCCGAACTTGGTCGCGGGCATCCCCGTCCGTTGCAAAAACTTCTCCACTTCCCGTCCCACGTGCATGAACCGCATCCTCCGACTCGTTCGATATGTTCATGTTCTGTTCTCAAATCCAACTTGTCTAGGAAGTTTTCCTAGATTATGGTGCCGGCATGGATCGAGTGCGGCGCGCGCTGGTCGAGGAGGCCGATCGACAGGGCAGAAGCCTGGCCGCGCTGTCGCGCGTGATCGGCCGCAACGAGGCCTATCTTCAGCAGTTTGTGAAGCGGGGAACGCCGCGCCGGCTGGACGACGAGGCGGTGGATCGGCTGGCGGCGTTTCTGGGCATCGACCGCGCCTTGCTGGGCGGTGCGGCGTGCGACTCGATGATCGCGGTGCGACGGATCGACGCCTGTGCCGCCGCCGGGCCGGGCGGGCTGGTCGAGGACGACCGGGCGATCGGTGAGGAACGGATCGACCCGCGCGTCGTCGCGCGGCTGGGGGTGACGCCCGGCGCGCTGACGATGATCATCGCGCGGGGGGACTCGATGGAGCCGCTGATCCATGACGGCGACGCCTTGTTCGTCGACAGCGGCGACAGGAAATTATCGTCGCGGCCCGGTCTCTTCGTGTTGCGGCTGGACGGCGCGTTGCTGGTCAAGCGTGTCGCGCGGATCGGGTTCGAATTGCGTATCGCCAGCGACAATCCCGCGGCCCCGCCGATTGCCCCGGTGCGCGCCGACCGGGCGGAGATTATCGGCCGCGTCGTGCGGCTGGCGCGGTCGCTGAAATAGCGTTCACCGCCGTCGGTCGACCAACCAGATCGCGGTCGCGGCGGTGACTCCGGCCGCAGCGCCGGCCAGCAGCCACAGCATCGCATTGCCGCGCGTCATCCCCAGCACCGCGCCCATCGTGAGCCCGATCGCGATGAGGAATCCACCGGCGGCGGGCGTGTTCGATCCGGATGGGCGGTTCATCCCCGTGCGCCTGCCATGTTCCACTCCGGGACGCCAGTGTTCCGCAACGGGATGGGCGGCACAGCGTGCAGAATCGCGTTTACCATTGCGATCCGCGGATCGCCGTCGATCGCGCCGGACTGGCACGCGCCTTGAAGCGCGCGATGACGTCGCCGTCCTCGCGCGCGCCCGTTGGAGTATCGCATGCACCTCTACCTCGCCGACCGTTCGTCCGTCACCGCCGCGCAGGAATTGATCGCGACGTTCGGCGACGAGGCCGGAATCGAGGCGGCGGCGCGGGCGGACAGAAGCCGCGGGTTGGGCAATCACCGTCATTTCTGCCGTTGGCGGCAGATCGAGCGGCTGATCGTGGTGATGTCGGTCGGCCGGGCGGTCGGCACCGTCCACTAACGCCGATCAGTCTCTTTGCGGGGAGATTGTTTCGCCTCCGTGAGTTTACCCCGTATCGCCACTTGCGACGCGAGGCCGAATGACCACTCCCCAGCTGCTCTCCGGCGCGTTGCTGTTCGCGATGATGGGGTTCTTCATCTGGGGCAAGTTTCGCTACGACGTGACCGCGATGCTGGCGCTGCTCGCCGGCCTCGCGACCGGTATCGTCAAGCCCAGGGAAGCGTTCACCGGCTTCTCCGACGATATCGTGATCATCGTCGGCTCCGCGCTCGTCATCTCCGCGGCGGTGCAACGATCGGGGCTGATCGAACAGGGATTGGCGCTGATCGCCAGGCGCGTGACCAAGATTCGCTCGCAGCTGCTCGTGCTGACCGCGTCGGTCGGACTGACTTCGGCGCTGGTCAAGAATGTCGGCGCGCTCGCCATGCTGATGCCCGCTGCGTTTCAGATGGCGAAAAAGAACAACGCCAGCCCTTCGGTCTTCCTGATGCCGATGTCGTTCGCCTCGCTGCTCGGCGGGCTGATGACGCTGGTCGGCACATCGCCCAACATCATTGTCAGCCGCGTGCGCCAGGACATGACGGGTCAGCCGTTCCGCATGTTCGATTATTTTCCTACCGGGTTCGGGTTGCTGGTGATGGGCCTGATCTTCCTGCGGTTCGGCTATCGTCTGCTGCCGCGCGATCGCCGCGCCGCGCCGACGATGGGCGACGCGCTCGACATAAAGGGTTACGTGACCGAGGCGACGATCGGCGATGAATCGCCCGCGATCGACGAAACCGTCGCAAGTTTCGTTAAGCGGCACGACGGCGACGTCGCCGTCACCGGCATCATGCGCGCCGGGATGAGCGCGAGCCCACGCGATTACATGACGCTGCGCGCGGGCGACACGCTGATCCTGAGCGGCGAACCCGATGTGCTCGAGCGAGTCATTTCGACCAACAAGTTCGCGCTCGCCGGCGAGGAGCGCGAGGTGCCGGAGGATCGCAAGGGCGAGGAAGTCGGCGTGATCGAGGCGGTGATCGGGACCAATTCGGCGTTGATCGGCCGCACCGCCGGGCGGCTGCGGTTGCAGGAGCGGCTGGGGATCAACCTGATCGCGGTGTCGCGGGGCGGCGAGCGGCTGGCGCACCGGCTTGGCGGCACGGTGCTGCGCGCGGGCGACGTGATCGTGTTGCAGGGACCGCTTACGCTGTTGCCCGAACGGCTGCCCGAGTTGGGCGCGTTGCCGCTCGCCGAGCGCACGCTGCGGCTCGGCAATTCGCGCAAGGGCCTGTTGCCCGTTGCGATCCTCGCAATCGCGATGATCGCCACGGCGACGGGCTATGTGCCGGTCGCTGTCGCCTTCTTCACCGCCGCCGCGCTGATCATGGCGAGCGGCGCGCTGCCGCTCGCGGAAGCGTACAACGCCGTCGAATGGCCGATATTGATTATGCTTGGCTCCTTGATTCCGGTCGCCGACACCTTGCGCACGACCGGCGCGTCGCAGATCATGGCGACGCAACTCGCGCACGTCGCCGCGACCTTGCCCGCCTGGGGCGCAGTTGCGCTGATCCTGGTCGCCGCGATGGCGGTCACGCCGTTCCTCAACAACGCTGCGACGGTGCTGGTGATGGCGCCGATCGCCGCCGTCTTCGCAAAGGACCTCGGCTATCGCCCGGAGGCGTTCCTGATCGCGACCGCGATGGGCGCGGGATGCGATTTCCTCACACCCATCGGCCACCAGTGCAACACGTTGGTGTTCGGGCCGGGCGGGTATCGGTTCAGCGACTATGCGCGATTGGGCGCGCCCTTGTCGCTGTTGGTGGTGCTCGTGGGGACGCCGCTGATCTTGTGTGTGTGGCCGTTACATTAGGTCCGGCGCAGCGAAATAGCGGGGATTATTTCACTGCGCCGGGCCCGGCTCCCCGACGATGGTTTTCAATTCCATAAAGTCGGCAAGGCCGTATTTGCCGCCCTCGCGCCCGTTGCCTGATTGCTTGTAGCCGCCAAACGGCGTGCCGCCCCCGCCCGACCACGCATTGATCGTGACCAGCCCCGCGCGCAGCTTCGGGGCGACTTTCGCCGCCTCGGCCGGGTCGCCCGAAATCGTCGCCGACAGGCCGTAATCGGTGTCGTTGGCCATTTCGATCGCATCGTCATCGTCGGTGTATCGGGTGATCGTCGCGACCGGCCCGAACGTCTCCTCGCGATAGATGCGCATGTCCGGCGTCACGTCGGCGAGCAAGGTCGGCTTGACGAAAAAACCCGCGTTGCGGCCGTCGGGGCGGCCGGGACCGCCCGTCACCAGCGTCGCACCTTCATCGATCGCCGACTGGATCAGCCCCTGAATCTTCTCGTATTGCGCCTTGTTGACGACCGGGCCGATATGCGCGCCCATCGCGCTCGCGGCGTCGACCTGCGTGGCTTCCATGATCGATTTCACGACCTCCGTCGCTTCGGCGACCTGGCTGTCGTGGACCAGCAGGCGGGTCGGCGCGATGCACGACTGGCCGCTGTTCGCCAGCACGCCCTGCACCGTCGGGGGCAGCACAGCGGCCAGGTCGGCGCCCTTGAGCACCAGGTTCGGCGCCTTGCCGCCCAGCTCCTGGTGCACGCGCTTGACGGTCGGCGCTGCGGCTTGCGCGACGGCGACGCCCGCGCGGGTCGAGCCGGTGAAGCTCACCATGTCGACATCCTTATGGCTGCTGAGAGCGGCGCCTACGCCTGGCCCGTCGCCATTGACCAGGTTGAATACGCCCGCGGGCACCCCGGCCTTGTCGAGAATTTCCGCCAGGATCACCGCGCAGCCCGGGGCTTCTTCCGACGGCTTGAGCACCATCGTGTCGCCGGCGGCCAGCGCTGGCGCGACCTTCGCGCAGATCTGGTTGAGCGGCCAGTTCCATGGCGTGATCATCGCGACGACGCCGACCGGTTCGTGGACGACGCGGTTCTTGCCGATCTGTTCGGAGAAGCTGAATTCCCTGAGCGCGGCGAGCGTGCCGATGAAATAGCCCAGCCCCGCGGGCGCCTGCGCCATTTGCGCGAAGCCGATCGGCGCGCCCATTTCCTCCGATGTGGCGGCGGCGAGATCGGGGATCCGCGCCTTGTATTCCTCGATGATCCGCTCGAGCAGCGTGACGCGGTCGGCGACGCCTGTCTGGCTGTAAGTCCTGAACGCCTTCTTCGCCGCAGCGACCGCCTTGTCGACATCGGCCTGGGTGCCGAGCGTGATCTCGCTGACCGGCTGTTCGGTGGAGGGATCGATAACCGCGTGGCGCTTGCCGCCCTCGCTATCGACCCACGCGCCGTCGATATAATGCTTCAGGTAGCTCTTCATCCTCGCCTCCGCGTTTTGGAATGCCGGGTATGGATGCTTAGATGGCGCGCGAACAAGTCGGTTGCAACCCGAAACGCGACTTGCCGATACGTCTATTCGTTGCTGTCGGCGGGATCGTCGGGCGCGGTCTTCGGCCCGTCCTCGAACGGCAGCCGAGGTCCGGCGGGCCGTTTCGCCACGGTGACGTGGAAGTCGATCCGGATGCTGACCCACGATCCGATCAGCGGCTTGCCGCCCCGCCGCGGCGGGCGGACGAGGAATTGCCATGCCGCCAGCCGCATGTCGCGGCCGAGCCCCGACCCGAGCGGCGATTCGCCCATCGATCGGCAATTGTCGACATGATAATTCTCGATCGTGCGGCACGCGATCAGCGCCCAGCCGCCGCCCGGCGGCATCTCCTTCACATAGCCGTTGAGTTCGGCGTTGGTCGGCTCGCGATACCATTCGGCGCGGTATAGCGGCATCCCGCCCGGTCCGAGCCCCGGACCATAGGCAAGCTTGCTGTCCTCGCCTTGCCCGGCATCCTCGCCCTGACCCGATCCCTTGATTTTGCTGATGTCGAACGCGCCAAGGTTGAGCGGCATTACGCCCGGCAGCGGCGTCGGCGGCGGCGGCTTGGGCGGCGGGGCGATGTCGGGGGGCAGAGTAGAGGGCGCCGCCGAGGCGCTTTTCGGTTTGGGCGAATTGTCGGCCTTCTTCGTCCGGTCCGGCTCGGTCGAGGCGCTGTCGTCCGGCGGGATCAGCGTGAAGGTGTCGGGGCGCCTGGTCTTGGGTTCGATCGCGATGCGCGGACCGAAAATCAGCAGCGCGACGATCAGCGCGATCTCGACCGCGAGCGCCAGCGCGAACGACGCGGCGCGGCGGCGGTCGGGCAACCAGCGGTGGAACGCGGCACGCATCGGCGCGCCGCCTACGCTGCACCGCTACACGCTGCAATGCCGCATCACACGGCTCGTCGCATTACATCGCATGACGGCGGTCAAAGGGCGCCCTGGAACGGCTCGGCGACGAAGATATCGCCGTCGAGATCGACGATATAGAGGTTGCCGGCATTGTCGGCGGCGAAATCGACGATCATGTTGAGCGCGCCGGCATCGGGCGCGAAATCCGCGTTTCGGCGTTCGTAGTTGGGGGATGCAAGCACCGATCCCGCGACCAGCGACGTCGCCGGGACGGTCCACAAATTGCCGCTGACTTCGTCGGCGAAGACATACGATCCCTTCAGCGATGCGATCGGACCGTTATAGACCAGCCCGCCGATGATCGCATTGCCCTGGCGCGGGCCGTTGCCGTGGCCGTACTGGCTGACCGGGTCGGTCAGCCCGGCCGGGGGCGTGCCCTGGTAGGTTCCGGTGCCTTCTTTGAAGTTCCACCCGAAATTGCGCCCCGGGTCGGCGACGCCGAGCAGGTCGATCTCTTCGGTGCGGTCCTGGCCGACATCGCCGATGATCAGCCGGTTGCCGTCGAAGCTGTTGCGGAAGGGGTTCCGCAGGCCGAGCGCATAGACGTACGGGTCGCCCCCACCGCCTGCATAAGGATTGCCTGCGGGGACTGAGATGAATTGGGGCGAGGCGCCCGCATAGGGATCCGCGTTGACGCGGACACGCAATATCTTGCCCAACTGCGAATTCGGATTTTGCGCATTGCCCGCCGGATCGCCCGCGCCGCCGCCGTCGCCGGTCCCGATATAGAGCAGCCCGTCCGGGCCGAACGCCAGCCAGCCGCCGTAATGGTTCGTGTTGGTCGGATGCGGGATCGTCAACAACGGAAAGGTGCTGACGACCGCGCCGGTCGTCAGGTTCATAATATATTGGATGATGCGGATCGCGCCGCTAGCGTCTGTCACGTAGACCACGAATGCGCCGCTCGTCGCGAAATCGGGCCGCGCCGCGATGCCGAGCAGGCCGCGCTCGCCGTCGGTCGTCACGCCGGGGATCGACATGACCAATGTCTTCGCGCCGGTCGCGGTGGTCAGGCGATAGACGTTGCCGCCGCGCTCGATCAGGAACATCCGCGCATTGTCGCCGGGGATCGGGGCCAGCATCATCGGCTGGTTGAGCCCGCTCGCGATGCGGCGAACGGCGATCCCCTCGGTGCTGTTGGTGACGGTCACGCTGAGGTTGAGCGTCGACGACAGGCTGCCGTCGCTGACGCGCAACTGGACGTCATAGATATTGTTGCCGTCGGCGTCGCCCGGCAGGTCGAAATTGGGCGGACTGATGAAAGTCAGCGCGCCCGTCGCGCTGAGCGCGAACTTGCCCGCATCGGCGCCGCCCGCGATCGAATAGCTGAGCGCGTTGCCCTCGGCATCGGTCGCGGTCGCCTGATACGAAAGCGCACCGTTCTCGACGACGCTGGCGGTAGCGGGGGAGGTGAAGGTGGGCGCCGTATTGGCGGGGGTTGGGGTCGGCGTAGGCGTACCGCCGCCGCTGCCGCCATCGCCGCAACCTCCGATCGTCAGCAGCAACGGCAGCGACAGGTACGAAAGGCGGCGCATCGAACTTCCCCTTGGCGTCGCCCTGTACGGGCGATCGTTCAACTGGGGAACACCTGAAGCGGATTTCCGTTGCAGCAAAGGGAAGGGCGTCTGGACGAGCCGGACGCCCTTTCCTCTAGTCGCGCCGCGGCGAAGCCGCGTCGTCGGTCTTCGCTTGAGCGAGGCCGGCCGGCTTCGCGGTCTCGTCGCCAGCCTGCGCTAGCGAAGCGTCGCTCAGGCGCTGTAGTACATATCGAACTCGACCGGGCTCGGCGTCATCTCGAACCGCGCGACGTCCGCGCGCTTGATCTCGATATACGCTTCGATCTGGTCCTTCGAGAACACGTCGCCCTTCAAGAGGAAGTCCATGTCGGCCTCCAGGCTGTCGAGCGCCTCGCGCAAGCTGGCGCATACCGTCGGCACTACGGCGAGTTCGGCCGGGGGCAGGTCATAGAGATTCTTGTCCATCGCGTCGCCCGGATGCAGCCGGTTCTGGATCCCGTCGATCCCCGCCATGAACAGCGCCGCATAAGCGAGATACGGGTTCGCCATCGCGTCGGGGAAACGCACCTCGACTCGCTTGGCCTTCGCGCCCGTGCCGTACGGGATGCGGCACGACGCCGAGCGGTTGCGCGACGAATAGGCGAGCAGCACCGGCGCTTCGTAGCCCGGCACCAGGCGCTTGTAGCTGTTGGTGGTCGGGTTGGTGAACGCGTTGAGCGCCTTGGCGTGCCTGATGATGCCGCCGATGAAATACAGGCACATGTCCGACAGCCCGGCATAGCCGTTGCCCGCGAACAACGGCTCCTTGCCTTTCCAGATCGACAGATGCGTGTGCATGCCGCTGCCATTGTCCTCCTTTATCGGCTTGGGCATGAAGGTCGCCGACTTGCCGTATGCATGCGCGACCTGGTGCACGACATATTTGTAGATCTGCATGCGGTCGGCGGTCTGGGTCAGCGTGCCGAAGGTCAGGCCGAGTTCGTGCTGCGCCGCCGCCACTTCGTGGTGATGCTTGTCGCAGGGCAAGCCCATTTCGAGCATGGTCGAGACCATCTCGCCGCGAATGTCGATCGCGCTGTCGACCGGCGCGACCGGGAAATAGCCGCCCTTGGCGCGCGGGCGGTGGCCGAGGTTGCCGCCGTCATAAGCCGTGCCGGTATTGGTCGGCAGCTCGACATCGTCGATCTTGTAGAACGACTGGTTGTAGCTCGTGTCGAACTGGACGTTGTCGAACATAAAGAATTCGGCTTCGGGGCCGACATAGACCGTGTCGCCGATTCCTGTGGTCTTGAGGTACGCCTCGGCGCGCTTGGCGGTCGAGCGCGGGTCGCGGGCGTAGAGCTCGCCGGTCGACGGCTCGACGATGTCGCACACCAGGATCAGCATCGGCGTCGCCGAAAACGGATCGACATAAACCGCGTCGAGATCGGGCTTCAGGATCATGTCCGACTCGTTGATCGCCTTCCACCCCTCGATCGACGACCCGTCGAACATGAAGCCGTCGGTCAGCTCGTCCTCGCCGACCACGCCCGACACCATGGTCAGGTGCTGCCACTTGCCCTTGGGATCGGTGAAGCGCAGGTCGACCCACTCGATCTCCTCGTCCTTGATCTTCTTCAGGATATCGCTCGCCGACGTCGCCATGATGTTTCCTTTTGCATATTCCCCTCCCGCTTGCGGGAGGGGCTAGGGGAGGGCGTGTTTGTTTTTCAGCGAGGAAGGTTGCCGCCCCATGACAGGCCCTCCCCCGACCCCTCCCGCAGGCGGGAGGGGAGGATGAGTCAAATCGCCGCTTCGTCGCGCTCTCCCGTGCGGATGCGCAACACCGTTTCGACGGGCATGACAAAAATCTTGCCGTCGCCGATCCGGCCGGTCTGCGCTGCGCCCGCTATCGCTTCGACCACGCGCTCGGCCAAGGCATCCTCGACCACGACCTCCAGCTTCACCTTGGGCAGGAAGTCGACGACGTACTCGGCGCCGCGGTACAACTCGGTATGGCCTTTCTGCCGGCCGAAACCCTTGGCTTCGGTCACGGTGATGCCGCTGACGCCGACTTCGTGCAGCGCCTCCTTCACTTCGTCCAGCTTGAACGGCTTGATGATCGCTTCGATCTTTTTCACAAATTCCTCGTCCGTTGCCCGCGCCTTTACACGAAGCATGCCAGCTTCCCCGCGCGAGGGGGCGGGGCCGCGCGGGAGTCGCGCGCGGCCTTAGCAATTGCCCAGCGATTAGGCAGCAGGGATTCGATTGCCCATTCGCGCGGCATTGGGGCGGCGCACGTCGGCGAGCCGCTCGCTCATCGACCGCTTGGCGAGCGCGGCGTTGGCGCGGTTGATCACTTCGACCAGCACGCCGCCGGTCTCGGTGTCGAGTGCGGCGGTGGCGACGCGCGCGGCGCGCCAATGCTCCTCCAGCCGCGGCTGCATCGCCCTGGCGAGCCGGCTGAGGCTGACGACGCGCTGACGGGCGTCGTCCTCGCCAGGCTTCACCACCACCAGCCCCGCGAGCCGCATTTGCGACACGGTCTGGCTGGTCGCCGAATGCGACACGCCGAGCCGATCGGCGAGCGCGGTCAGGGTCATCGGCCCGTCGTCCATCAGCGCGCGGATCACGGGCGTGTAGCGCGGGCGGAAATCGAGCCCGTCGTCGCGATAGGCCTGCTCCAGCGCCGAATCGAGATGGTCGATCAAACGGCGCAGCGCGGCGCCGAAACTGGCGGCGGTATGGGGCGTGGTCATCGCCGCCAACTATCACTTTACATGGCGTCCGCCAATTGTATAAGCACTTATGCTTACAAACGTAGTTGAAGGGCGGGGATAATGGAGAGACGGATGTTTCTGGGCCTGTCGGCCGCGGCGATCGCCGCGCTGGGCAGCGGGGGCGCGTCGGCGCAGGAGGGCGCCGGCGCGCCGCTGGCCGCCGCGGTGGCGAAGCTCGCCGACCTGCTCGAAACGGGTTATGTCGTGCCGGAGACCGGCAAGCGATACGCCGCGATGCTGCGGCAAAAGCTGGCGGCGGGCGGCTATGCCGCGCTGACCGATCCCGAAGCGCTGGGGCGGCAGCTGACGATCGATCTTGCCGCGGTGTCGCCTGACCGCCACTTGCGCGTCACGTCCGACAGCGTGATCCGCACGGGGTCCGGCGGGCCGCGGCCCGCACCGCAACCCGGCCCGCGCATCGGCCCCGCGCCGCGCCGTTCTGTCGAGGACGCCGGATGGGTTGCGAAGCAGGTCGCCTATATCCGCTTCGTCGGCTTCACCGGCGAGCCCGACGCCGTCGCCGCGACCGCCGATTTCATGAAGATCCATGCGACCGCGAAGGCGCTGATCGTCGATTGCCGCTACAATGGCGGCGGCGGCGTGGCCGAGATGAACGCGATGCTGCCCTATCTCTACGCCAGGGAAACCGTCCTCGTGCAGATGCAGATGGCGGAATCGGTAGCCAGGATGCGCGGCGGCACGCCGTTCGACGACGACAAGTTCATCCGGCCTGTCGCCAACCCGTCCGCCGGGATCATCTCGCGCGAGCATTACGTCGTGCCGCACAAGACTGAAACCGGGCTGTTCGGCGCAAAGGTGTTCTATCTGACCTCCAACCGCACCGCGTCGGCGGCCGAGCATCTGACCCTGGCCCTGAAGCGCACCAGACGCGCCACCCTGATCGGCGAGATCACCGCCGGCGCCAACCATTTCGGCGAGTTCGAACGGATCGGCGGCGGCCTCGCGGTATTCCTGCCGGTCGGCCGCACGATCGACCCCGACACCGGCAAGGACTGGGAAGCCGACGGCATCGCGCCCGACGTCGCCGTCGCCCCCGCTCTGGCGCTGGAGGAGGCGTTGCGGCGGGCCGGGGTGTTGTAGCATCCCGCGCTCCGGCGAAGGCCGGAGCGTTGGCGGGCTTTATGCCGCCATCGCCTGCGCACCGGTCTTCCCAGGAGCACTGAAGGGCCGATTTCCTCCGCTTCGGCCACGTCATGGCGACCCCGCGCTTCCACCACCGACGCCACGGCATCGAAAAGGAATCGATCGACGTCAAATTCGCGATCCGCTTTCCGCTATGGGCGGGCGCATTTGCGCCGAATGACAACGAACGACGACTACCCTTGCAATGTAGGATTTCGCCTGACAGCCTCGTCGGGCTCTCTGACATCGTGACCCCACCTGCGAAGGCAGGAGCTCAGGATAGCTCGCGCGAAGCGTCTGGATTCCTGCTTTCGCAGGAACACGGAAGTCTGCGCTGGTGTGACCTTTGTGACCTTCGGCGTCGCCGGAAGCGCGCCGCCATCGTTTATGGGTCAACTTTCGCCTAAAGCTTTCCGGCGCCCGCCGCGGCGAAGCCACGTCGTCGGTCCTCGCTACGGCAAGGCCGGCCGGGCGCGCCTTTGAGCGAGGACTTGCTCCGCTAAATCCATCGCCGGCGCGCCTTAATACGGCGGCTTGTCGAACCCGCCCGGCGATCCCGTAAAGATCTCGCACCCGTCCTCGGTGATCCCGATCGAATGCTCGAACTGCGCCGAGAGCGAGCGGTCGCGCGTCACCGCGGTCCAGCCGTCATCGAGCAGCTTCACGTCGGGCTTGCCGATGTTGATCATCGGCTCGATCGTGAAGATCATGCCGGGCTTGAGTTCGGGTCCCGTCCCCGGACGGCCGACATGCACCACCTCCGGCGCATCATGGAACAGCCGCCCGACGCCGTGTCCGCAGAAATCGCGGACTACGCCGTAACGATGCTTCTCCGCATGGCGCTGGATCGCATGCGCGACGTCGCCCATCGTGTTGCCGGGTCTCGCCTGCTCGATCCCGAGCATCAGGCATTCGTAGGTCACGTCGACCAGCCGCCGCGCCTTCACGCTCACGTCGCCGACCAGGAACATCCGGCTGGTGTCGCCGTGCCAGCCGTCGAGCAGCGGCGTCACGTCGACATTGACGATGTCGCCGTCCTTCAGCGTGCGCTCGCCGGGAATGCCGTGACACACGACATGGTTGATCGAGATGCAGCTCGAATGCGTGTAGCCGCGATAGCCGAGCGTCGCCGGTACGGCGCCGCCCGCGACCATGAACTCGCGGATCAGGTCGTCGAGTTCGCCCGTCGTCACGCCCGGCACGACGTGCGGCACGAGCATGTCGAGCGTCGCGGCGGCGAGTTGTCCGGCCTTGCGCATGCCAACGAACGCGTCGGGGCCATAGAGCTTGATCGCGCCGTTGCGTTCGAGATGCTGGTCGCTGGTGACGGTCATGTATTCGGTCATGCCGCGCCATATAGCGGTGACGGCGTCAATTTGCGAGGCTATCGGTGTCGGGATGAGCGAGCGCATCTGGACAGCGGCGTTGGTCGTGATCGGCGACGAGATCCTGTCGGGCCGCACGCAGGACAAGAACGTCGCGCAGGTCGCCGCCTGGCTCAACGTCCAGGGTATCCGGCTGGCCGAGGTGCGCGTCGTGCCCGATGTCGAGGCGGCGATCGTCGAGGCGGTCAACGCCTTGCGCGCGCGCAACGATTATCTGTTCACGACGGGCGGGATCGGGCCGACCCATGACGACATCACCGTCGATGCCATTGCTGCGGCCCTGGGGGTCGGGGTGGTGCATCATCCCAAGGCGGTGGCAGTACTCGAACGCTATTACGCCAGCCGCGGCGGCACGACCGAGGCGCGGCTGCGTATGGCGCGCGTGCCCGACGGC
>JAFEEZ010000377.1 GCA_018240825.1 Pseudomonadota bacterium
CCTACCGCGCCCGCTAGTGCGCCCGCGCCAAGCACGATCATTCCGGCGGCGAGCAGGCGATCGCTCATGCCGCCGCAGCCACCGCGATCGCCGTCGTGAGGTCAAGGCGGCCGTCGTAGAGCGCGCGGCCGGTGATCACGCCCTGGATTCCGTCGCGCGCATGGAGCGCCAGCACATGGATATCCCCGATTCCACTCACTCCGCCACTGGCGATCACCGGAATGTCGACCGCACGGGCAAGGTCGACCGTCGCCTGGACATTGCATCCTTTCAACAATCCGTCGCGCCCGACATCGGTGAAGAGGAGCGCCGCGACTCCGGCGTCCTCGAACCGCCGCGCCATGTCGGTAACTTCGACATCGGACACGTCGGCCCAGCCGTGTGTCGCGATCATCCCGTCCCTGGCGTCGACCGCGACGACGATGCCGCCTGGAAAGTCGCGCGCCGCGTCACGGACGAGTTCAGGATTTTCGAGCGCCGCAGTACCGATCACCAGGCGGGCGACCCCGACGTCGAACCATCCCTCAATCGCCGCACGGTCGCGGACGCCGCCGCCGAGTTGAACGTGGCCGGGGAAAGCTTCGACCACAGCGCGGACGACATCGCCATTGACTGACCGGCCCGCGAAGGCACCGTCGAGATCGACCATGTGAAGATGCCGGGCCCCCGCTTCGGCGAACGCCACCGCCTGCGCGACGGGGTCGCTGCCGTAGATCGTCGCCGACTCCATGTCGCCCTCGGACAGGCGAACGACGTTTCCGCTCTTCAGGTCGATCGCGGGGAAGACGATGAGCGTCATGGCCGCGTCACCGTCGCCCCTCCGGCGCTTCGCGTTTCCCTCCCTCTCCCATTGGGAGAGAGAGAAGGGGTCGGCCGCCGCAGGCGGTGGGAAGGGTGAGGGTGATGAGTTCCTTTACGGCCGCCATTCGAGGAACCTTTCCAGGAACGCCAAGCCATAGCGCTGGCTCTTCTCCGGGTGAAACTGCACCCCCGCGAGATTGTCGCGAGCGATTGCCGCGACGATCGGGCCGGCATGGTCGGTGTTCGCGATCACGTCCGCGCCCTCAAACGCGTAGGAATGGAGGAAATAGGCTTCGCCGGCTTCGATCAGTGGGTGCCATGCGGCAGGGCGCACGTCATTCCAGCCCATGTGCGGGACCTTGGTCGTGGGATCGCCCGGCGTCAGATGCCGGACGCGCCCCGAAATCCAGCCCAGCCCGGGATGTTCGCCCATTTCTTCCCCGGCATCGGCCATCAACTGCATTCCGACGCAAATGCCGAGGAACGGCGCCCCTTCCCCGCGCACGCGCCGTTCCAGCGCTTCAACCATCCCGTCCACCCCGCGCAATGCCGCGGCGCACGCTCCGAACGCGCCGACGCCGGGCAGGACGATGCGGTCGGCCGTGGCCACGACCTCAGGATCGGCGGTCACCGCCACGTTAATCGCCCCCGCCACTTTCAGCGCGTTGGCGACAGAATGGAGATTGCCCGCGCCGTAGTCGATCAACGCGAGGGTCAAAGCATCCCCTTCGTGCTAGGAATCACCCCCGCCTTGCGCGGATCGATCTCGACCGCTTCGCGCAACGTCCGCGCCAGGCCTTTGAACGCAGCTTCGGCGATATGGTGGTTGTTCGACCCGTACAGCGTCTCGATGTGCAGCGTGATGCCGGCGGTCTGTGCGAACGAGTGGAAGAAATGCTCGAACATCTCGGTATCCATCTCGCCGAGGCGTTTCTGCGAGAATTGAGTCTTCCACGCCAGGTACGGCCGCCCCGAAATGTCGAGCGCGACCCGCGTCAGCGTCTCATCCATCGGCGACAGCGCGTCGGCATAGCGGCGAATACCGCGCTTCTCGCCCAGCGCCTTCGCCACCGCCTCGCCGATCGCGAGGCCGGTATCCTCGACTGTGTGGTGCTGGTCGATATGGAGGTCGCCGACGGTCCTGACGTCCAGGTCGATCAGCGAATGGCGGCTCAACTGCTCGAGCATGTGATCGAAGAACCCGATTCCGGTCGACACCGCATAGATCCCTGCGCCGTCGAGGTTGACGGTGACGTCGATCGACGTTTCGTTCGTCTTGCGGCTGATCGTCGCGCTGCGCATGCCGCTCCCATAGCGCCGCTGTCCGCCTATGCAATCTTGACCCGGCCCGAGCATTGGTTACCGAAGGGGTATGAGCGACCAGCTGCCCGACAGCCTGATTCCCTATGACGAGATCGTCCAGGAGGCGCTGCGCGCGGTGGTGGGGCGCGTGCTGGGGTCGGTCGCGGCCGGCGGTGGGCTGCCCGGCGAGCATCATTTCTACATCACCTTCAAGACTCAGGCACCCGGCGTCGATATCCCGGCGAGACTTATCGAGCGGTTTCCGGACGAGATGACGATCGTCCTCCAGAACCGCTTCTGGGATCTGACGGTCGACGATGAGCGGTTTTCCGTCGGTTTGAGCTTCAACCAGGTGCCGTCGAAGCTCGACATCCCCTATTCGGCGATCACCGGTTTTCACGATCCCGCGGTCAATTTCGAACTGCGCTTCCAGGCGCAGGAGGAACCCGAGGGGCCGGAGCCGCACGACGAGGCGGAGAACGACGCGGTCGAACGCGTCGATGACGGGTCGAATGTGGTCAGCGTGGATTTCAAGCGAAAGAAGTAACGCGCGGCCGCGCGACCTTTCCACCGTTCGTGTCGAGCGAAGTCGAGACACGGTGGCGCAGGATTGACATTCTCGACTTCGCTCGAAGCGAACGGAGTTAGAGATGACCGAAACCCGTACCGAAATCGACTCGCTAGGCCCGATCGACGTCCCCGCCGCCGCTTACTGGGGCGCACAGACGCAGCGATCGATCGAGAATTTTCCGTTTCCCGCGACC
>JAFEEZ010000378.1 GCA_018240825.1 Pseudomonadota bacterium
GACGGCGCCCCGGCCTGGGTCGCCTCGCCCCGCTACGCCATGGACAACGGCGGCCTTGACGGGCTTGGACTGCGCCAGGCGACGATCTTCGAAGAGGAGGGCAAGACCGCCGTCGCGGTGTTCCGCGCCAAGTCCCCGCTCGGCCTGATCGCGATGCGCGACGAGCCGCGGGCGGATGCGAAGGATGCCGTGCGCCAGCTGACCGCGATGGGCCTGACCCCCGTCATCCTGACCGGCGACAACCCGCGGACGGCGGCGGCGATCGCGGGCGGCCTTGGCCTGAAGTTCGAGGCCGACATGCTTCCCGAGGACAAGCTCGCCTATATTCGCGAGATCGGGGCGAAGGACGGCGTCATGATGATCGGTGACGGCATCAACGATGCGCCCGCCCTGAAGCAGGCGTCGGTCGGCGTCGCCATGGGATCGGGCACCGATGTGGCGCTGGAAACCGCCGATGCGGCGATCCTGCGCGACCGCGTGACCGACATTCCCGCAACCATCCGCCTCTCGCGCGCGGCCATGGCCAACATCCGTCAGAACGTCACCATCGCCCTGGGGCTGAAGGCGGTGTTCCTCGTCACCTCGGTCCTCGGCCTGACGGGCCTCTGGATCGCGATCCTGGCCGATACGGGTGCGACGGTGCTGGTGACGCTGAACGCGCTGCGTCTCTTGCGGTTCAACCCCGAGCGCGAGGCGTGAGGCGATGATGTCGGCTTTCGGCTGGGCCGCGCTGGCCCTTCTCTTCGGCTATCTGGCACTGTTCCTCTGGGGGACCACGGCGGCGACGCAGGCGGCGGGCAGGCCGGTCTGGCTGTTCGGGCAGGCAAGGGGACGCGAGCGGCTGGCCGCCTTCGGGTTTCGTGCGACCTTCGTGCTCGCCTTCTTCGGGCCGCTTCTCTGGCTGGCATGGCCTGTACTCCACAAGGCCGATCCGCTCTGGACCGAAGGCGGGGCGGTTGCCGCCGGGCTGATCGGTGTCTTCCTCGCGGGCGTGGGGGCGATGGTCGCCTTTGCGGCGCAGATGTCGATGGGCGCCTCCTGGCGGGTAGGGGTCGTGCCCGGCGCGACGGGCGCCCTCGTCACGGGCGGGCTCTACCGCTACAGCCGGAACCCCACCTTCGTGGGGCAGTTCGCCTTGCTGGCCGGTGTCGCGCTCGCGGTGTCATCGCTGCCCACTGTCGTCGCGCCGCTCGTCTTCCTGTGGTTGGCTGTCACACAGGTGCGCGCAGAGGAGACGGCCCTGCGGGCGGCACTCGGGGCGGACTACGACCGCTACACCGCCGCGGTGCCGCGCTGGATCGGGCTGCGCCAGGGAACCGCTCCATGACCCGACCTGCGATTGTGGTCCTGGCCACGGTTCTGCTCGACCAGACCACCAAGGCGGCCGCGCTGTCCGGCCTGGTGCCCGGCCAGCCCGTTCCCATCCTTCCCGGTCTCGACCTGACGCTCGGTTTCAACGAAGGCGCGAGCTTCGGCCTCCTGTCCGGTCCGATGTCCGGTCGGCCGTTGCTGATGGCCGCCGTGACCGCCGGGCTGACGCTGGTGTTCGCCGTGATGGCCCTGCGCGCGCGCCATCCGGTCGAGCGCACGGGGTTCGCCCTGATCGTCGGCGGGGCGCTTGGCAACATCATCGACCGGCTGCGGCAGGGTGCGGTGACGGACTTCCTCGACGTCTTCTGGAAGGAATGGCACTGGCCGACGTTCAACGTCGCGGACATGGCGATCACCTTGGGAGCGGCCTGCCTCCTCGCGTCGTCCCTGCCACAGCGCCGCCGCAAGGAGCCCGTTCGTGACCAAGGCTGACGCTGACACCCCGTCCCGGGACGACCTAGCGGTGACGACCGCGTTCGTGATCGCTCTTGCCGCCACCCTCGGGGCTCTCTTCATCGGCGAGGTGCTGGGGCAGATGCCCTGCACCCTGTGCTGGTACCAGCGTATCGCCATGTTCCCGCTGGTCCCGATCCTTGGCCTGTCGATCTGGCGGGGCGACCGCCTGGCGCGGGTCTATGCCCTTCCGTTCGGAATCGCCGGGCTGGCGCTCGCTGCCTGGCATTCCGGACTTTATGCGGGGCTCCTGCCTGCTCCAGTCGTTCCCTGCACCGAGAACGGCCCTTCCTGCTCGGGCCCGGCGCAGGTGATCCTGGGATTGCCCATTCCTTACCTTTCGCTGGCGGCCTTTGCCGCCATCCTTGCCTGTCTGATCCTTCCGAGGGGAACCCGCGCATGAACCGCCGCACTGTCTTGATCGGGGCCTCTGCCCTCGGGCTCGTCGCTTTCGGGGGCGGCGCCTTTGTCGTGAACACCCGGCGACAGGCAGACGCCGATGCCCGCGCCGCCGCTGCGCCGCCCGTGGACGCAGCACTCCTCGTCCGCCCCTACTCGCCCAGCTTCGGCCCGGCCGATGCGCCCGTCACGCTGGTCGAGTTCTTCGACCCCTCCTGCGAGGCCTGCCGGGCGTACCATCCGGTCATCAAGGAGATCCTCCGGCTGTTCCCGGATCAGGTCCGCGTTGTGCTGCGCTATACCCTGTTCCACGAAGGGTCGGACGAGGCAGCCCGGATCCTCGAGGCGGCGCGGATGCAGGGCCAGTTCGAACCGGTGCTTGACGCCCTGTTCGAAGAGCAGCCGGGCTGGGCAGTCCACGGGGCGCCCGAGATGGACGTGGCCTGGGAGATCGCCGGGAATGCGGGCCTCGATCTGGACCGGGCCGAGACGGACAAGCTCTTTCCCGGCATCACCGGAACGATCAACCAGGACATGGCGGATGTCGAAGCCCTGGACATCCGGCAGACGCCGACCTTTTTCCTGAACGGCAAACGGCTGGAGAACTTCAGCGCTGAAAGCCTGATCGCCGATGTGCGCTTCGCCGTCGAGAACGCCTGACGCCGCCGTCAGGACTTGCTGGCGAAGGCCGCGAAGAGGGCCAGCGTGCGCGCGCTGACGTGATGCTCGATCCCCTCGGCGTCGCGCTCGGCGGTTTCGGGGTCGAGGCCCAGGCTCAGCAGGAACCGCAGCACGATCTCGTGCCGCCGACGGCACTCCCGGGCCAGCGCGCGGCCCTCGTCGGTGAGGAACACGGACCGATACCGCGCCCGGGTGATCAGGCCCTCCCGGGCCAGACGGTCGAGCGTCTTGGTCACCGTCGGGACCCGGACGCCAAGCCGCGCGGCGATATCCACCGGCCGCGCCTCGCCGTGGTCGTGGATCAGTTCGGCGATCAGTTCGACATAGTCCTCGGCCAGCTCGCGGCTGCGCGCCGCGCGCACGCCCTGGAACGCCTCGGCCCGCAGGTCGGCGGCTCGGTCATCGGTGCCCATGCGGTTCTTCGGATCGATCCCTGTCATCGCAGAAGCATCGCACGGGACGGATTGACAAGTAAAGCCGTGGGGAGAATTGTTAGCATCATCTAACATATTGCGCCCGGCCTTTGCGGACGCGTCCTTCTGGGGCTTCCATCCATGCCGATCCATGCCTGGCGTACCGACAGCACCACGCCGTCCCTGTCCGAAGTGTTCCGTTCGATCGCAGTGCCGCGCGGCGCGTCGCCCTTCCGCCGGTTCCTTGCCTTCATCGGGCCGGGCTACCTCGTCGCGGTCGGCTACATGGACCCCGGGAACTGGGCCACCTCGCTCGCCGGGGGGGCGGCCTTCGGCTACACGCTGCTCTTCGTTGCGCTGTTGTCGAACATCATGGCGATCCTTCTGCAGTCGCTCTGCGCGCGGCTCGCCATCGCCTCGGGCCGCGACCTGGCGCAGGCTTGCCGGGATGCCTTTCCGGGCTGGGTGTCGGTGCCGCTCTGGCTGTTTGCCGAAGCGGCGATCATCGCCACCGACCTCGCGGAGGTGATCGGCACGGCCATCGGCCTGAACCTTCTGTTCGGCATCCCGCTCGAGATCGGCATCTTCATCACCGCGGCCGACGTGTTCCTGATCCTCTGGCTGCAGAACAAGGGATTTCGGTGGATCGAGGCCTTCATCATCGCACTTCTGGCGGTAATCGCGGCCTGTTTCTTCGTGCAGATCGCGATGGCCGACCCCGACTGGGGCGCGGTGATCGCGGGCTTTGCGCCCTCGACCGATATCGTGACCAATCCGCAGATGCTTTACATCGCGCTCGGCATCATCGGCGCGAC
>JAFEEZ010000379.1 GCA_018240825.1 Pseudomonadota bacterium
CGCGCGGAAGGCGGCGGCCGCCGCCGCGGCGGTTCACTACGCACCGGCGCCAGTCGCCGCACCGGCGCCGGCTCCCGCTGCGAGCGCGGCGCCGGCGACCGAGTCGGCCGCCGCGCCGAGCACCGCCAACGCCGTCAAATCGCCGATGGTCGGCACCGCCTATCTGGCGCCGAACCCCGAGGCGAAGCCGTTCGTCGCGATCGGGCAAAAAGTCGCGGCGGGCGACACGCTCCTCATCATTGAAGCGATGAAGGTCATGAACCCGATCACCGCGCCGGCGGCGGGGACCGTCGCCGCGATCCTGGTCGACAGCGGCCAGCCGGTCGAATTCGACCAGCCGCTGGTCGTCGTCGAGTAAGTCGCCTTGCCCGAAATCAAGAAGCTGCTGATCGCCAATCGCGGCGAGATCGCGCTGCGCATCCATCGCGCGTGTCATGAAATGGGGATCAAGACCGTCGCAGTGCATTCGACCGCGGACGCAGACGCGATGCACGTGCGGCTTGCAGACGAAGCGATCTGCATCGGGCCGCCGCCCGCGGGCGAATCGTATCTCAACATCCCGCGGATCATTTCCGCGGCCGAGATCAGCCATGCCGACGCGATCCATCCCGGCTACGGCTTCCTCTCCGAAAACGCCAAGTTCGCGGAGATCGTCGAGGCGCATAACATCGTGTTCGTCGGCCCCAAGCCCGAACATATCCGCACAATGGGCGACAAGATCGAGGCTAAGCGCACCGCGGGCGCGCTCGGCTTGCCGCTCGTGCCTGGTTCCGACGGCGCCATCAGCGACATCGGCGAGGCCAAGGCGATCGCCGAAGCCGCAGGCTATCCGGTGATCATCAAGGCCGCGTCGGGCGGCGGCGGCCGGGGCATGAAGGTCGTTCATGACCCGCAGGAACTCGAATCGCAGATGCAGCAGGCGGGCAGCGAGGCGAAGGCCGCATTCGGCGACGCCACCGTCTATCTCGAAAAATACCTCGGCAATCCGCGCCACATCGAGTTCCAGGTATTCGGCGACGGCAACGGCAACGCCATCCACCTCGGTGAGCGCGACTGTTCGCTCCAGCGCCGCCACCAGAAGGTGCTCGAGGAAGCCCCCTCGCCAGTCATCACCCCGGAGGAGCGCGCCCGAATGGGCGGGATCTGCGCGGCGGCGATGGCCGACATGGGCTATCGCGGGGCCGGCACGATCGAATTCCTCTGGGAAGACGGCGAATTCTATTTCATCGAAATGAACACCCGGCTCCAGGTCGAGCATCCGGTGACCGAGGCGATCACCGGGCTCGACCTCGTCCGCGAGCAAATCCGCATCGCCGAGGGGCATCCGCTGACCTTACGCCAACAGGATGTCCACTTCCGCGGCCATGCGATCGAATGCCGCATCAACGCCGAGGATCCGCGCACGTTCGCGCCCTCCCCCGGCCTGGTGAAGCAGTATCATGCCCCGGGCGGCATGAACGTCCGCGTCGATAGCGGACTCTATGCCGGTTACCGCGTGCCGCCTTATTACGATTCGATGATCGCCAAGCTGATCGTCTACGGCACCACGCGGGCAGGCGCGATCCGGCGCCTTCGCCGCGCGCTCGAGGAGTTTGTGATCGAGGGGATGAAGACCACTATCCCGCTCCACCGCGCGCTGATCGAGGACCCCGAGTTTCTCGAGGGGCAATATACGATCAAGTGGCTCGAAGAATGGTTGGACCGGCAGGAGGATGCAACCGCCGCCGATTGACAGAAGAGAGGGGGAAGCAATGTTCATCGGGCATTACGCGCCAGCGTTCGTCGCCGCTACTTTCCCCAAATCACCGCGGCTCGGCGCGCTGTTCGTCGCCGCGCAATTGGTCGACATCGCGTTCTTTTCGTTTCTGGTTCTCGGCGTCGAACATATGCGCATGTCGCCGCATGCGACCGTGATGAACCCGATGGACCTCTACGACATGCCCTGGACGCACAGTCTGGCCGGTGCGATCGGATGGGGCGTGCTGTTCGCGCTCGCAATCAAGGCGTTGCGGGGGACGTGGATCGCGGGCGCGATCGGCGGCGCGGTGGTGATCTCGCACTGGCTGATCGATCTGCTCGTCCACCGGCCCGACCTGACGCTCGCGGGGAGCCCACCGAAGCTTGGGCTCGGGCTATGGAACCATCCGTGGATCGAAGTTCCGCTCGAACTCGGCCTCGCTTTTGCCGGTCTCGCTTATTTCTCCAGGCGCACCGATGTCGCCGTCGGCGCGGGCAAGTGGTCGCCCTGGATCCTCGCCGCCGCCATGGCGGCGTTGCAGGCGGTCAATTGGTTGACTCCACAACCGCGCGAGGCAAGCCCCGCCCCGCCCGCGACGGGCTGGCTTGGGCTGTTCGCCTATGCCGCGCTGGGAGCAATCGCCTGGTGGGTGGCGCGAACGCGAACGGTGCGCGCGGCGTAGCGGGAACCTTTCGACCGGCGGTTCATCCAACAGGAAAATCGGAACGATCGCCATGCCGTGCCCTCGCCCCTCCCATCCCGCCAGCCTGAGCGACGACGATTTGGTTTGTCGCGCGCGGGCCGGCGACCGCGAAGCGTTCCGTGCGATCATGAGCCGGTGCAACCAGCGGCTGTTCCGGGTCGCGCGAAGCGTTTTGCGTGACGACTGCGAGGCGGAGGATGTCCTGCAGGACGCCTATCTGCGCGCATTCCGCGCGATCGCCGGTTTTCGGGGCGACGCGAACGTTCTGACCTGGCTGACGCGAATCGTGATCAACGAGGCGCGCGGACGGTTGCGATCGCGCCGGGATATGGTCGACGTGGACCAGATCGAAGCAGCGCAGCGAACCAGCGCCCAGGTCATCCCGTTCCCGTCCGCCGGCGACTTCGGCGCGACCGAAGCCGCCGCCGAATCGGCGCATATCCGGCGACTGGTGGAAAGGGCGATAGACGACCTGCCCGACACGTTCCGCACCG
>JAFEEZ010000037.1 GCA_018240825.1 Pseudomonadota bacterium
CCAATGACAAACAGCGGCCGATCGGCGATGACATGCAGGTTGAGCATCATGCCGACCGCAAGAAAGAACAGCCCGAGCAGGATCGACCGGAACGGCTCGACATCGGCTTCCAACTCGTGGCGATAGGGCGAATCGGCGAGCATTACGCCGGCGACGAACGCGCCGAGCGCGGTCGAGAGGTGAAGATACTCCATCAACGCGGCGGCGGCGATGACGGTGAACAGCGCGGCGAACACGAACATCTCGCGCTCGCCGAGGTTGCCGATCACGCGGAACAGCGGCCGAAGCAGGTAGCGCCCGACCAACACCAGCCCGGTGATCGCCAATACGGTCTCGACGAACAGCAGCCAACCCGGCGGTCCGCCCATGTCGGCGGGGTTGCGCGACAGGATCGTGACCAGCGTGATCAACGGGATGATCGACAGATCCTGGAACAGCAGGATCGCGAAGGCGCGTTCGCCGAACGGGGTGCGCAGCCGGCCGGCCGATTGCAGCATCGGCAGCACCTGGGCGGTCGACGACAGCGCCAGCGGTAAGCCAAGCACGAGCGCCGCCGCCCAGGTCGTGTTGCCGATCCAGTGCACGATCGCCGACACCGCCAGTCCGCAGGCCAGAACCTGAAGCGCGCCGAGCGCGAAGATGTCCTGCTTCATCTTCCACAACCGGCTCGGGTTTAGCTCAAGCCCGACGATGAACAGCAGCAGCGTGATGCCGAGTTCGGCGACGCCGATCTTTCCCTCGGCGTCGCCGACAAGATGCAGCGCCTGCGGCCCGATCAGCGCGCCGGCGACGAGGAAGCCCAAGGTGGCGCCGAGGCCGAGCCGGCGGAACAGGATGACGAACACCAACCCCGCGCCGAGCATCACAACGCCGTCGCGAAGCATCGATCCGTCGTCCATCAGCCGACCGCCCGCGCCGCAGCTTCAGCGCCCGCCTCGAACGCCAGCCGGATCGATGGGTGTCGCGCGGTCGCGGCCAGCGCCGGCGTGAATATATCGAGATCGGGCCAATCTGGCGCCGTTCCCGCGCCCGCCAGCCACGCGGTCAGTTGGTCGCGCGCCGCCGCCAGTTCCGCTGGAGTTTTCCCGATCGCGTGCGCCGCGAACAGCGAGGACGACGCCTGACCAAGCGCGCAGGCGCGGACGAGCATGCCGATCTCCGCGATCCGTCCGTCGGCGAGATTGACGTCCACCGTCACCCGACTGCCACAGATCGGGGAACGCTTTTCGCTGCTGCCCATCGGCTCGGCGAGCCGCTCATGATGCGGAATCGACGCCGCCAGCCGCAGGATATCGGTATTGTAGAGCGGCGCGTTCATCGCAGCGGATGTAGGCGACGCGCTCGCGCGATGCACCCCCTTCTCGTATCCCGCGAACGCCGGGATCCAGAATCACTTGCGATGCTGCTTGTGACCTTGGGCTCCCGGCTTCGCTGGTGCATTGGAATTGCTCATCGGTGCAGTGTCGTTCTCGACCGCATCGCTCGCATTCCCCTCGCCGCCGAACACCGCCTGCCCGCTACGCCGCTTGCCGATCACGTCCGCGACATAGGCGCTGGTTGCGTTGAGCAACGGGTAGGTCCGCGCCCTGGTCAACCAGTCCGGCCGTTGTTTCGGCCCACCGCCCGCCGTGTCGGTGACCAGCACGACGAGCAGAAAAGCGAGGCTCGCGAGAATCAGGCCCTTGAGCGCGCCGAACCCGAACCCCATCGCGCGGTCGAGCGGGCCGAGGATCGACGATCGCGTCCGTCTGCCAATCGCTTGCGCCAGCATCCGTCCGCCGAACCAGGCCACGCCCGCGATCAGCGCGAACGCGAGCACCGCCGCGCCGGTCGACGTCGCGACAATTCCGGTCAGCGCCTGCGTCACCGGCGCATGGACCAGCTTGAGCGCGAACACGACGAGCACCCAGGCGAACAGCGACAGCACTTCGTGCACGAACCCGCGCAGCCAGCCAAACACCGCCGTCGCGCCGACGCCGAGCAGGACGAGGATGTCGAGCGTATGAAGACCCATAGCACCCTGGCTAACCGCGCCCCAGCATATGGTCAACGAGCGCACCCAACGTCTTGAAACCGCTGACCCGCATCCCCTCGCTTTTGGTCTCCGCCGGGCCAAGCGCACGCTCGAACCCCAGCTTGGCGGCTTCCTTCATCCGCAATGCCGCATGCGCGACCGGGCGGACTTCGCCCGACAGCGCGATTTCGCCGAACACGACCACATCGGCGGGCACGGGCCGTTCGCTGAGCGCCGAAATCAGCGCCGCCGCTACCGCCAGGTCCGCCGCCGGATCCTGCACGCGATACCCGCCCGCGATGTTGAGATAGACTTCGCACGTCGAAAAGCTCAGCCCGCACCGCGCCTCCAGCACCGCGAGGATCATCGCCAGCCGCCCGCTGTCCCAGCCAACCACCGCGCGCCGCGGCGTCGCGCCCGACGCGAGCCGGACGACCAAAGCCTGCACTTCAACCAGCACCGGCCGCGTTCCCTCCAGCGCGGGAAACACCGTCGCGCCGGTCATCCCCTCCTCGCGATGCGTCAGAAACAGCGCGCTAGGGTTGGCGACCTCGCTCAGCCCGCCGGTTTCCATCGAGAACACGCCAATCTCGTCGGTCCCGCCAAAGCGGTTCTTGATCGCGCGGAGGATGCGATACTGGTGGCTGCGCTCGCCCTCGAAGCTCAGCACCGTGTCGACCATATGTTCGAGCACGCGCGGCCCCGCGATGCTGCCGTCCTTGGTGACGTGCCCGACCAGCACTAGCGCCGACCCGCGTTCCTTGGCGAAGCGGATCAGTTCCTGCGCGGAGGCGCGCACCTGGCTCACCGTCCCCGGCGCGCCTTCGATCAAGTCCGAATGCATCGTCTGGATCGAATCGATCACCAGCAACGCCGGCGGCTGCCCCTGACCCACCGTTGTCAGGATGTCGCGAGTCGAGGTGGCGGCGCCCAGCTCGACCGGCGCATCGCCAAGCCCCAGCCGCCGCGCCCGCAGCCGCACCTGGTCGGCGGCTTCCTCGCCCGACACATAGACGACGCGCTGCCCGGCCTTCGCCAGCTTCGCCGCCGCCTGGAGCAGAAGCGTCGATTTGCCAATTCCCGGATCGCCGCCGATCAAGGTGGCCGACGCCTCGACGAACCCGCCGCCCATCGCGCGGTCGAGCTCGGCGATCCCTGTCGCCATCCGCTCGGGCAAGGCGACCTCCGCATCGAGCCCGATCAGCGCGATCGCGCGTCCGCCGGACTGAAGGTTATGCTTGGCCTGGAACGGCGTGACGTTGCCGCCGACCTCCTCGACCAGCGTGTTCCATTCGCTGCAATCGACGCACTGGCCCTGCCACCGAGACGCGACCGAGCCGCACGATTGGCAGACGTAGCGCTTTTGGGGTTTGGCCATGATGCGCCTTCAGCCCTCTCCCGCTTTCGCGGGAGAGGGTTGGGTGAGGGTCTTCTTCTTTTCGAGCATGCGGTCGAGCAACGCGAGCCGGATCGACTCCAAAACGGCGGCGCGATTCGTCAGCACATCGTTGTTCC
>JAFEEZ010000380.1 GCA_018240825.1 Pseudomonadota bacterium
AGCCGGAGTCGGCGTGGGCGAAGCCATCGCACTCATCGCGCTCGTCGTGGTCGGGGGAGAGCAGCCACTGCACGGTCTCGAGCGCCTTGGCCGCCGTGCTCCGGACGGAGAGGGCGTGGGCTTCCCGCGACTCGTTGAGCATCAGGCGGCGCGCCGGAGCGCTGGCCATCCCCGCCTCGCCGGGAGCGCCGGGGACGAGTCCGGTGCGACCAGCGCGGCGAAGCTCTCCGCCTGGGCCTCTCCGTGTGGCGAACCAGGGGGCGAAATACTGAGAGACGCGCTTCGAAGCCTCGGCGGCGGAGAGGCCGGAGCGGACGGCATGGTCGAGGAGCGCGGAGACTTGGTCGAGGAGCGCGGCCTTGTGGCGGCGGAGCCGGAAAACCAGCATGGCGGGGTCAGCGGGCACCGTCGGCCTCCGCGTCGCTGACCGTAGTGAGGATCGCGCGGAGAAGCGAGGGCTCTTCGTCGCTGAGGACTTGGGAGACGAAGGCGATCGCCTCCTCCGCTTCTCGGCGCGTCAGTGGGGCGGCCCCGGCGGGGAGGCCGGACTCGAGGCGTGCTTGGATCCGGTCGAAGACCTCGTCGACGCGGCGGTTGCCGGCGGCCTGGACGGTGGGAAGCGTCATCGCGGCGCTCCTGGCCCGGTGGGCCCAGAGGGGCCGGTCGCCGTGGTTGGGCCAGAGGGGCCGGTGGGCCCAACAGGCTGGCCATTCGCCACACCGAACGCATCGGCCATCGCCGCGCGGCGAGCCTCGGCAGCCCCGGCGATCCGCTTGGCCTCGTCCTCGGGGACGCCCATCTGAGCAAGGAACCAGGGATCGGTGACGCCTTCGACCTTGAGGAGGCGGTCCGTCTTCTCGAGGAGCGACTCTTTGACGAGAGCGCGAGGGCTCATCATCATGTCGAGCTCACCGGCCTTGAACGACTCGATGCTGAACGGGAGGAACTTCTTCTGCTGGTCGTTGAGCTCGCCCCAAGCACCGGTCGTAGCTCGCCAAGCGGCGATCGCGATCCCCATCTGGAGGAGCTTGATGGTCTGGCGGTCGTAGAGGGCGGCCCGCTCGTTGAGCCGGTGGTCGACGTCGGCGACGGCGCGGCGGATGCCGGGGCCGGTCACCTGAGACATCTCTCGGATGCGCTCGTAGACTCGGAGCTCAGGGCACTCGAGCGAGATGGCGTCGAACACCTTCTCGATCGAGCCCATCACCTCGCCGAGCGAGAAGTCGATGGTGCTCACGCCGCCGGTCTGCTGCGTCGCAATGGTGTTGATCGCCGCGCGCCGAGCCTTGTCGAATGAGATCGCGTCGAACGTGCCGGCTCCGGAGACGACGACCGGGGCGGAGAACATCTGGTGAAGGCGGTCATCGGCGTGGGACCAGAGCTCGTTGAGCTCGTCGATCGCGGTCTGGGAGCCATGGACGGCGGGCTCGCCCCAGCTTCCCCACCCCAGCTTCGCCCGGTCCCAGACGGCGGGGACGAAGCCGTAAGGGTTGGGGACGGCCTTCTCGAGGCGGTCGTCGCGGTAGTGGTAGAAGCCCGAGGCGTCGACGACTTTCTTGTACCGCCACGTGGAGACGCCGGGGAGGCGGCCGGTCTCGCGGTCCCTGATCCCGGTGTCGGTGACCACATACTCGAGGACGTAGCCCTTGACATTGCCGGCGGCGTCGAGCGTGATGTCGGTGACGGCGCCAGGCCAGACGAGAGAGAGCGTGATCTTCCCGGTGAGCGGGTCGTCGACCACTTCGGTGAGCGTGGAGCCGAGGATCTCGGTCTGGCGGACCCGGTGTGAGAGGTTGGTGTCCCAGCCCCACCAGCCTTGGGAGAGCTGGCCAACCGCGAGGCGGAGCGCCTTCTCTTGCTTCGGGGCGAGGACGACCAGGGGGAGGGCGGCGTCCTCGCCTTCGACTTCTTGCTCGCCGGTCGGGGAGAGGGGGCCCGAGTAGACGTGGACGGCGTAGAAGTCACAGAGCGCTTTGACGGGGTTGGCGACCTGGCGGGTCTCGGCGTAGAGCTCGTGGTCAGTGAGGTAGCGGAGGCCGGTGGGGCCGCGGTAGCCGACTCCGGCATAGAGAGCGTAGAGGAGCGCGAACCGTGCTCGCCGCTTCACGAGGTCGGACTCGGCGGTGTCGTCGACGCTCCCGAATGTTCGCCAAGCGTCGACCGCTGCGTTCACTGCGCTCATGAACCGCTCCACGGCTACCACCCTTGTGACCAGGCGGCCGGTGCCTCAGGAGACGCCCAGCTCACCGACTGCGCGATCACTTCCCGGATTGTACCACTCTTGGGGTGGAGCATCCGAGCCAGGGCTTGGGAGGCGGCGTCGACTTGGTCGTCGTTCTCCCCGTTGGGGAAGTCGGCCAGCTCTTCGATGAACGCGCCGACCCAGGGGGCGATCTCGGGGTGAGGGAGGTAGACGTTCCCGGCCTCGACCAGGGAGGAGACGGCGTTCGCCCGCTCGAGCTTGCTCCCCCTCGGCGGCACGGCGATCAGGCCAGAGATCCGGGAGGAGAGCGTGGCCAAGACG
>JAFEEZ010000381.1 GCA_018240825.1 Pseudomonadota bacterium
GCCCCCGCGACCGGCAAGGCACCCGGCGTGCTGGTCTGGCCCGACATCATGGGGCTGCGGCCCGCCTTCCGCCAGATGGCCGACCGCCTCGCGCAGTCGGGCTATGCGGTGCTGGTCGTCAACCAATTCTACCGCTCGACCGCGACCCCGTTCATCAAGCCCGGCGAATCGTTCGACCAGCCCGACGTGCGCGCGCGGATCATGCCCTATACCCAGGCGCTCAGCCCCGACGGCACGGTGCGCGACGCGACCGCTTTCATCGCGTGGCTCGATCAACAGAAGGAGGTCGACACCAGGCGCGGGCTCGCCACCACCGGTTATTGCATGGGCGGGCCGATGGTGTTCCGCACCGCCGCCGCCAACCCCACGCGGGTCAAGGCCGCGGCGACCTTCCACGGCGGCGGGCTGGTCGGCGACAAGCCCGACAGCCCGAACAAGCTGATCCCGCAGATGAAGGCGAGCTACCTGATCGCGATCGCGGCCAATGACGACGCGAGGGCGCCGGGCGACAAGGACGTGCTCAAGGCCGCGTTCGCCGCCGCCAACCTCCCCGCTGAGATTGAAGTCTACGAAGGCACGATGCACGGCTGGTGCCCGCCCGACAGCCGTGTCTACAACGCGGCGACGGCGGAGAAAGCGTGGGGCCGGATGCTCGCGCTGTTCAAGACGGCGCTGTGAGTAGGATCGGCAGGTACGTCGACAAAGTGCGGTTATATGACAGGGGAGAGACCACATTGAAAATGCCAGGTCACCCGCAGCCTGATGAAAAGTGGTGCGATATGATGGCGTCATATTCCGCAGACGAACTAGTCGCGGGAGGGGTCATCACATCCGACAAGTGGGATTTCGCCAAACGGATTATCGAGCAACAGGCTTACATTCTGCTGGTGTCGAACGCCTATCCAGCAGGCGACCTAAATTCAAACTGACCGCAGTCTACCCGACGCGGCAATTGACGATGCTTGCATTGTTGGATTAAGCCTGTTCCCTATTTGTTCATGACGGAGAAGAGCGATGAGCGACCTGATTCTCTACACCAATCCGATGTCGCGCGGGCGGATCGCGCGCTGGGCGCTGGAAGAAGTCGGCGCGGACTATGAGGTTCGCGTGATGAACTATGCCGACACGATGAAGGGCGACGACTATCTCGCGATCAATCCGATGGGGAAAGTCCCTGCGATCGCGCATAACGGCAAGGTCGTCACCGAATGCGCCGCGATCTGCGCCTATCTGGGTGATGCGTTTCCCGACGCCGGCCTCGCGCCCGCGCCCGCCGACCGCGCCGATTATTACCGCTGGCTGTTCTTCGCCGCGGGCCCGGTCGAGGCGGCGGTGACCAACAAGAATGCTGGCTTCATCCCGTCGGACGAGCAGGGCCGGATGTTCGGCTATGGCAGCTATGATCGGGCGATCGATGTGCTCGAACAGGCGGTGTCGGCGCACGATTTTATCGCCGGCGACGCGTTCACCATGGCCGACGTCTATGTCGGCAGCCAGGTGATCTGGGGCACGCAGTTCGGGACGATCCCGCAGCGCGCCGCCTTCGCTGCCTACGCCGAGCGCCTGACCGCGCGCGATGCGTACAAGCGCGCCAGTAAACTCGACGATGCGCTGATGGAGACCAATCAACTCGCCTGACACATGACCGAGGAGGGGGAATGGGGTTTTACAAGGACGACGCGACGCTGAAGGCCGTGAGCTTGGCGCCGAACAAACCGATCAAAGCTCCGCCCCCGGCCGGCACCACGCTCGGCAGTATCGCGCGCAGCTACAACGCGGTCGGCGGGCTGGTCGATCGGCTCAGCACGGTGACGGGGATCGAGACGCTGGCGGCGCTCGCGGTGTGGATGGTCGAAAGCGGCGGACGGCCGTTCACGCAAGGCAAGCCGGTGTTGCGGTTCGAGAACCACGTGTTCTGGGACCGCTGGGGGTGCGACCATCCCAAGACCTTCGACGCCCATTTCGTGTTCGGCGGGCACGGCGCCGATGGCAAGCGCTGGGAAGGGCACAAATGGCGCGAAAAGATCGGTCAGCCCTACGCCGTCTTCCATGGCGCCCAGCAAAAGGAATATGACGTTTATCATTTCGCGCGGACGCTGTCGGGCGTCGAACTCGCCGCGCAGAGCGCCAGCTGGGGCGGGACGCAGGTCATGGGATTCAACTGCGGGCTGATCGGCTATGCATCGGCGTTCGACATGGTCAACGCCTTCGCCCGCGATTTAAGCTGGCAGGTGCTCGGCTTTTTCGACTTCTGCCGCTCGGCGGGCCTTGTCGACGAGATCAGGGCGCACGATTGGATCGCGTTCGGCAACGGCTATAACGGCGCGGGCGGCGGCGTGGTCTACGGCCCGAAGCTCAAGGCGATCTACGACCTCAAGAAGCAGTTCGACGCCTTGTTGCGTTGATCGCCGCCAGTGTGACCTTTGTGACCTTCAGCCGATATTCAGCCTGACGAGCGTTCTTGAGGGGGAGGAGATTTGCGATGAAACATGCCGTGATCTGCATCATCGCCGTACTGTTGCAGCCCGGCGCGGCCTCAGCGCAGCTTCGCCGTCAGCCCTCACCGCTACCACCGCCAGCCGCGCCGCTGCCGACCGAATATGAGCGCGGCAGTGGGGATATGCGGCCGCAGGACGAATGGGATCGCGCGCTGCGCCACTGTCTCAACGATCGTCGCCAGAACAAGCGCGAACGACGCGCCTGCGCCAATCGCGGCATGCCCATCCGTCGCTAGCGGTTGGCCAGTTCCGCCATCACTGCGTCGCGCTCCGCTGGGGTCATGCGCGACCAGCGCGCGATTTCGTCGATCGATCGGCGGCACCCCTCGCACAACCGGTCCTTTCCGATCGTGCAGATGTTGACGCACGGGCTCTCGACCGTCTGCACCGGCACGACGCTGATGAAATCGGGCAGCGACACGGGACGGGTTTCAGTCGACGGTGAGCTTTGCGCTGAGGAAGTCGGGCACCGGGCCGTTCCAGCCGTCGTCCGGGCCGTCGGCGGCTTCCTCACTGCGCATCGGCTCGCGGCGCGGCGGCCGAGCGTCGCGCACCGGCCGCTCCGGCGGCGGCGCTTCGTCGCGCTTGGCGCGGCGCGGTTCGGGCTTGGCGTCGCGGGTGCGGCGAGCGCGCGGCGTGGGCGCCTCGCCTTCCTTGACCGCCGGCACGCTCTCCAGCCGCGGGATCTTCTGCCCCGTCAGCTTCTCGATATTCTCGATATTCTCCGCGTCTTCCTTGGCGACCAAGGTATACGCCGTCCCCGTCGCGCCTGCGCGGCCGGTGCGGCCGATGCGATGGACGTAGTCATCGGGGTGCCACGGCGCGTCGAAGTTGAAGACCGTCGAGACCCCCTTGATGTCGAGCCCGCGCGCGGCGACGTCCGACGCCACCAGGATGTTGATGTCGCCGGACTTGAAGCGATCGAGCTCGGCGATGCGCGCCGGCTGGTCCATGTCGCCATGGATTTCGCCGCTAGCGAAGCCGTGGCTCTTCAGGCTCTTGTTGAGTTCGCGCACTGCGGTCTTGCGGTTGCAGAAGATGATCGCGGTCCTGACCTCGTCCTGCTTCAGCAGGCTGCGCAGCACCTTGCGCTTCTCGAACGCCTGGCCCTTCACCGGCACCAGCCACTGCGTGATGTTGGTGTTGGTCGTCGCCGGCCGCGCGACTTCGATCGTCTTGGGGTTCGACAGGAACTTGTCGGCGAGCTTCTTGATCGGCGGCGGCATCGTCGCCGAGAACAGCAACGTCTGGCGGTTCATGGGCAGCTTGGTGCAGATATTCTCGATGTCGGGGATGAACCCCATGTCGAGCATCCGGTCGGCCTCGTCGATCACCAGCAAATTGCACCCGGTCAGCAGGATCTTGCCGCGCTCGAACAGGTCTATCAGCCGGCCCGGCGTCGCGATCAGCACGTCGACCCCATCGGACAGCGCCTTGACCTGGTCGCCCATCTGCACGCCGCCGATCAGCAGCGCCATCTTGAGGTCGTGATACTTGCCGTATTTCTCGAAATTCTCGGCCACCTGCGCGGCGAGCTCGCGGGTCGGCTCGAGGATCAGCGATCGCGGCATTAGCGCGCGGCGGCGACCGTGCCCCAATATGTCGATCATCGGGAGGACGAACGCCGCGGTCTTGCCGGTGCCGGTCTGCGCGATACCGATAATGTCGCGCATCATCAGCACGCTGGGGATGGTGGCCGCCTGGATCGGGGTTGGCTCGGCATAGCCCGATTCGCCGACGGCGCGGAGCAATTCATCCGATAGGCCGAGGTCGGCAAAGGGCATTCGGCAAGTTTCCGGAAAAAAGTAAGAGCGCAACGGTGCGTCGCGCAGGCTCCGCGCGCTTGCCGATCAGCCCCGAAAAGTCAAGGTTTGCGCGACTTTTCGACCTTGGCGATCAAGCGCTTGAACTTGCCGATCGCGCACGAATCACCCGATCGCGTGCGAATCGTGTCGCGCCTGGCGCAAACCTGGCCATCGGATGCCGTCTTCAGGTAGAAGCCGCCATAATAGCCGAGCGCGGTGCAATCGTCGTCGAGCAGCGCGCGCACGCGGTCGCCGCCCTTCAGCACCAGGTCGACGCTGTCGGTGCCGTTGACGATCGCGCCGGCAAGCTGGCTGGCGGTCACGCACTTCGGCCCGCTCTTCTCGACCCAGCGCACCGGCGCCGGAATGGCGCGCATCGTCGATTCGACTCGAATTACGATTCGCCCAGTTATCGAGGTCTGGCCCGCAGGCTCGCCGAACGCCGGCGCCAGCGGCGCACTCGCCGCAGTGGCGAGCGTCATCAGAAGAGGAACGGACGGGCGCATGAACCGCGTCTTGGTAGTGGCAAAGATTGAACGGCGAATGAATTGGCCGCGCGCCCGCGCCATGCTAGCCGCTGTGGCATGACCGCCGCCGGGTCCGCGTTGATCGATGCCGTCCATGCGCGATTGGGCGACAAGGCCGTCGTCACCGACGTTGCTGACATCGCGCCCTGGCTCACCGACTGGCGGGGCCGATTCCATGGACGAGCAGCAGCCGTTCTTGCCCCCGACAGCGTCGACGGCGTGCAGTTCGTCGTGGGCCGCGCGCACGAACTCGGCGTGCCGCTGACGCCGCAGGGCGGCAACACCTCGATGGTTGGCGGCGCGACGCCGCCGGCGGACGGATCGGCGCTGATCCTGTCGCTCCGGCGGCTGAATCGGATCCGGTCGATCGACGCGACGGCGGGGCTGGCGGTGACGGAGGCGGGTGTGATCCTCGCCAATCTGCATACGGCGGCGGACGCGGAAGGCGTGCGCTTCCCGTTGACGCTCGGCGCGCGCGGCAGCGCGACGATCGGGGGGCTGGTGTCGACCAACGCGGGAGGCACGCAGGTGTTGCGGTTCGGGACGATGCGGTCGCTGGTCGCCGGGATCGAGGCGGTGCTCCCCGACGGGTCGCGCCACGACGGACTCGCCGCACTCAAAAAGGACAATCGCGGCTATGACCTCGACCATTTGCTGGTCGGGGCGGAAGGAACGCTGGGCGTCGTCACCGCGGCGACGCTGCGGCTCGTCCCGGCGGCGATCGATCGCGCGACGGGGTGGCTGGGCGTCGATTCGCCGCAGCAAGCGCTCAAATTGCTCCGCGCGATGGAACGGCGGTCGGGAACCGCAATCGAAAGCTTTGAACTGGTCCCCAAACTCGCGCTCGATCTGGTGCTCAAGCATATTCCGGGCACACGCCCGCCGCTCGACGGGTCGCATCCCTGGCTCGTGCTGGTCGACTATGTCGCGGCGAACCCCGGCGGTGCGAGGCCGGCGCTCGAAGCGCTCATGCAGGATGCTCTGACGGCCGGTTTCGCGCAGGACGCCGTTATCGCCGCCAACGAAGCACAGGCCGAGGCGTTCTGGCGGCTGCGCGATTCGATCTCCGAAGCCGAACGCGCCGAAGGGCCGACAATAGCGCACGACATTTCGGTGCCGGTCGACGCCATGCCCGCCTTCATCGAATCGGCCTCCCGCCGTGTCGAGGCCACGTTCCCCGGCGTGTGGTGCAGCGCGTTCGGACATCTCGGCGACGGCAACGTTCATTTCCATGTCAACGCGCCGCCCGGCGCGGATCCCGAGCGCTGGCGCGCGGAGGTTGGCGAGGCGGCGAGCCACCTGGTCTACGACCTGGTGGTTGCGGCGGGCGGGTCGATCTCGGCCGAACACGGCATCGGGCAGATGAAGCGCGACGAACTCGAACGCCTGTCGCCCCCGGCCAGAATGGCGGCGTTGCGCGCGATCAAGCGTGCGTTCGATCCGCACGAGCTGATGAACCCCGGCAAGCTGGTGACGCTTGCGCCCGCGCGCCCTACGCCCTAGTGCGCTCGGCGATTAGCGGCGGACCGCCGCGCTCACGAATTTCGATGGAGTCACGTAATGGCCAGCGCGCCGCAGCAGCTTCCCCTGTTCTACAACACGCTCGAACCGCTTTCGAGCGAGGCGCACGCCAAGTTCAAGGTGCGTCCGGCGGAGGGCGCCGATTTCCTGATCAACCAGCACGCGATTCCTGTGACGGTCGATGAGTTTCCCCTGGTCCAGCGTCAGATGCCGATCATCTTTTCGCAGGGCGATGATCCGGTGCCGCTCGCGCTCATGGGGCTGAACGAGGGCGTCAACGTCTTCATCGACGAAAAAGGGCAGCTGCGGGACCCATATACCTACGTACCGGCTTACGTCCGCCGTTATCCGTATCTGCTCGCCCGGCTGACTCCGGATGCGGAGGAACTGACGCTGTGCTTCGACCCGACCTCGCCGACGATCGGCGATTTCGAGGAAGGCGACCCGCTGTTCGACAATGGCGAGGCCACGCCGCTGGTCAAGAACATCCTCGAATTCAACCAGTCGTTCGAGGAAGCTGGCGCGCGCACCGGGGCGTTCATGAACGAGATCAAGGAGCTCGATCTGCTGATGGACGGCGAAGTGTCGATCCAGCCCGAGGGCGCCGACAAGCCGTTCGTCTATTCAGGCTTCAAGATGATCAACGAGGAAAAGCTGACCGCGCTGCGCGGGGATCAATTGCGCAAGATCGTCCAGTCGGGGCTGTTGCCGCTGATTTACGCGCACCTGTTCTCGCTGTCGGTCATGCGCGAGATTTTCGCGCGGCAGGTGCAGCTCGGCTTGATGCCCGCGCCGGAATTGCAGCCGACCGCCTGAGGCGTTCCGATCGGGCTGGCGCACGAGACGGTGCGTCGCCCCTTGAAACCAACCGCGCGGCTTCTTAGTTTAGGCTTGCACGGCTTCGTGTTCCCCCCTTTCGCGGGGCCGTGTGGCGCATCTCCTGGATGCGCCTCCTCCCTGAACCTTGGCCGCCTCGGGCATTTGCCCGGGGCGGTTTTTTATGGGCGCTATTCGGCCGCCAACGGATATTCGGCGCCGAACAATTCATCGGTCGCGGCGTCGATCATCCGGCGCAGCAGCACCGCGGTGGCGCCGAACGTGTGGCCCGGGACATTGAGCGCGGGGTCGAGATACAGCCGACGGTCGATTTCGACTTGGATCGCATGCACGCGGCGGTCGGGGCGGCCATGCAGGTTGAGGATGTGCCCGCCCGGATAAGGCGCATTGAGCGCCGCCGTCAGGCCGGCGCTGACCGCTTCTCCTTCGATCCTGTGCACGAGCCGCGCCGCCGCGCTTCGCCCGAAACGGTCGCCGATCACGACCTGCGCTCCGACGGGGCCCGGCAGGGGAGGCATCGAATGGAGATCGATCAGCAAGGCGGCGCCGAACCGGTCGCGCGCAGCAGACAGCGCCGCGGCGAGCGCGGCGTGATACGGGCGGTGATCTTCGGCGATGCGTTGGCGCACCTCATCGTCGGCCAGGCGGCGGCGCCACAACGTCACTCCCGGCGCTGCGCGCCGCGGAATCAGCCCCAATCCGCTCCTCAGCTTGGTCGCCGCGGCGCCGGCGGGGATCAGTCGAGCGCCGTCATCGATCAAGGGGTCGCGCTCGTCCTCGGCGCGGTTGAGGTCGATCCACGCGCGGGCGCGGCGCTGCACGAACAGGGTCTCGCCGTCGCGCGCCGCAAGCGCGAGCGTGTCGGCATGCCGATCCTCCAGCGCGAGCATCGAAGCGACCGGCACCGCCGCGGCGGCGCGCAGCTGTAGCGGATAATCGCGGCCCGCATGCGGCACCGACACGACCACCGGGCTGTCCGGCGGCATCGGCCCGATACGGTCGAACGAGGACGCATTCATGACTGTATCTTATGCGCCGCATCGGGACGCGACAATCCGGGCTGGACGCTGGAATTTCTTAAATCCTTCGCGCATAAAATGTGCTCAGAACACAAAGCGGGACGGCAATGATCAGAATTCTCCTGGCCGAGGACGATTCGGTGATGCGCGAATATCTGGCGCGCGCGCTTGAACGCTCGGGCTATGCGGTGACCGCCGTCGATCGCGGCACCGCTGCGCTGCCGCTGATCGAGGCGGAGCATTTCGACCTGCTGCTGACTGACATCGTCATGCCCGAAATGGACGGGATCGAACTGGCGCAGAAAGTCGCCGAGATCGCGCCGACGACGCGCGTCATGTTCATCACCGGTTTCGCCGCGGTGACGCTGCGCGCGGGCAAGGCGATGCCGCAGGCGCGCGTGCTGTCCAAGCCGTTCCATCTGCGCGACCTGGTGATGGAGGTCGACCGACTGTTCGAATCGGAAAGCGCCAGCGGGGGGTTGTAGAGCCCAGCGGCCTTCGCTAGAGGCCGCTCCCTCGTGGGCGTATAGCTCAGTGGTAGAGCACTGTGTTGACATCGCAGGGGTCGCAAGTTCAATCCTTGCTACGCCCACCATTAAAAAAGCCCGCTCGGTCAGCGACCCGGCGGGCTTTTTCGTGTTCGGACGCAAGCCGCGGAGTGCGGGTCGGGCGTGTCTAACGCAAGGTCGTGCGATGATCGACCGATTCGATATCTTTGAATGGCCCGCGATAAACGCCGATCTCGATGCGCAGGGCTGGGCGCAGCTGCCCGGGCTGTTGGATGCGACAGCGTCGCTTCACTTTACGGTCCTGGCGATGCGTTCCGCAACCATGTCGCAATGGCGCGGCACGGCTTTGGGCGCGGCGAATATCGCTATTTCGCCTATCCGCTTCCGCCGCTGGTGCAGAACCTGCGCGCCGGGCTCTATCCCCGCCTCGCGCCGGTCGCGAACCGCTGGCATGAGCGGATGGGGTTCGCCACGCGCTTTCCCGCCGATCACGCGGCGTTCCTCGCGCGCAGCCACGCCGGCGGTCAGGAGCGGCCGACGCCGTTGCTGCTGCAATAGGGGCCGGGCGACTATAATTGTCTGCACCAGGATTTATATGGCGAGCAGGTCTTCCCGCTCCAGCTAGCCGTGCTCCTGTCGACGCCGGGGGAGGATTTCGAAGGGGGCGAGTTCGTACTGACGGAACAGCGGCCGCGCGTGCAGTCGCGCGTCGATGTCGTAGCGCTGGGCAAGGGTGATGGCGTGGCGTTCGCGGTCAATGTTCGCCCGCAACGGCGCGCGCGGGGCGACTATCGCGTCACGATGCGCCACGGCGTCAGTCGGGTGCGGCGCGGTCTTCGTCGCACGCTCGGGATCGTCTTTCACGACGCGGCGTGATGTGGGAAAGGAACCTCCGATGCATCGCTATCACGTCTTCGAAACCGCGCACGGTTTCGCCGCGACCGGCTGGAGCGGGCGCTGCGTCACGGCGTTCC
>JAFEEZ010000382.1 GCA_018240825.1 Pseudomonadota bacterium
ATCCAGATCGGCAGCAGCACCTTGGACAAATGCAGGTCGTTGAAATCGATCGCGGTGAGGGCGTGCAGGATCAAGGCTTTTCCCCGGAGTTTCGCGCCTCCATAAGGGCACAAACAAGCAAGACCAAGCGGAGAGAATGATGCCGAGCGTGCTCGACGGGCGGATGGACGAAGGGATCGGCAAGCTGGTCGGCGCCGGCGGTCCGATGGCGTTGACCGACGTGACGGTCGGCGGGCGAACCTACCCGATGATCGCCGCCGCGCCGCCCAGCCTTGCGCACTATTTCGCATATTATTGCGCCGAGCACGCGCAAGCGACGTTCCTGGTGGCGGGCGACGAGCGGCTGACGTTCGGCGAGGTCCATGCCCAGGCCCGGCGTGTCGCAAACGCGCTGGTCGCGGGCGGGCTGGCGCGGGGCGACCGGGTCGGAATCGCGATGCGCAACTCGCCGTCATGGATCGCGCTGTACATGGGTATCCTGATGGCCGGTGGCGTGGCGGTGCTGCTCAACGGCTGGTGGCAGTCGGAAGAGTTTGCGGCGGCGCTGACCGAAGTCGAGTGCGGAATGGTGTTCGCCGACCCGCCGCGTGCAAAGCGGTTGGGCGAGGTAGAGGGGTTGAGCGCACGCGTCATCGAAATCGACGACGCGAAGCCGCTGGCGCAAGCGCTGGAGCCGATCGTCTCGGACGCCGCGGTCGACCTGCCCGAACTCGGTCCCGACGATCTGGCGACGATTCTCTTCACGAGCGGGTCGACGGGTCAGTCGAAGGGGGCGCTCAGCGATCATCGCGCGATCGTTCAGGCGATCCTCAACTATCTCGCACAGGCGCTGGTGATGCTCGGACTGGCGACAGAGGACGGCAAGGCGCCCGAGGGCCAGCCGTCGACGCTCCTCAATGTGCCGCTGTTCCACGTCACCGCCGAGATTCCGGTCATGCTCCAGTCGTTCGCGATGGGGCGCAAGCTAGTGTTGATGCCCAAATGGGACGCGGCCGAGGCTATGCGGCTGATCGAGAAGGAGAAGATCAGCTATTTCGTGGGGGTTCCCTTGATGAGCTTCGAGATCCTGACGCACCCCGATCGCGCGAAATACGACCTCTCCTCCGTCACCGATTTCGCCGCGGGCGGCGCGCCGCGACCGGTCGAACATGTGCGGCGGATCAACGAGGAGATGGGGGGGGCCGCGCCGCTGATCGGTTATGGCCTGACCGAAACCAACGCGGTCGGTTGCGGCAATTGGCGCGACAATTACCTCGCAAAGCCCAATTCGACCGGGCGCGCGTCCCTCCCCCTGGTCGACCTCGCGATTCTCGACGACGCCGGAAACAGGGTGGCGACGGGCGTTCGCGGCGAAATCGCGATCCGATCGATCTGCAACTTCCGCGAATATTGGCGCCGGCCGGACGCGACCGCGGCGGCGTTCAGCAAGGACGGTTATTTTCTGAGCGGCGACATCGGCTATCTCGACGAGGACGGGTACCTGTTCATCGTCGACCGCAAGAAGGACATCATCATCCGCGGCGGGGAGAATATAAGCTGCCAGGAAGTCGAGGCGGCGATCTACGAGCATCCGCTGGTCGCCGAGGCGGCGGTGTTCGGGCTGGCCGACGAGAAGTTCGGCGAAGTGCCGGGCGCGGTGGTGCACTTTCATCCCGGCGGCGATTGCACCGAGGGCGAGCTACAGGATTTCCTCCGCCACCATATCGCCGCGTTCAAGGTGCCGGCGCGGATCTGGATTGCACGCGACCCGCTGCCGCGCTTGGGGACCGAGAAGATCGACAAGGTCGGATTGCGCGCCAAATACCGGGCGATGGCATAACCGGTCGCGGGGTGACGATAGGATAGAGGCGCGTTATCGCGCATCATGGCTTCCGCTCCCCCGCCTGAATCCAAACCCCTCCTCACCCGCCGCAACCTGCTGATCGGCGGCGGCGCGGGGGTAGGGCTAGTCGTCGCCTGGGCGGTGTGGCCGCGGCATTATGCGGCCAACCTCACCGCCGCCAAGGGCGAGCATATCTTCAACGCCTGGATCAAGATCGGCGAGGACGGGCATATCACCGTTGCGGTGCCGCAGGCCGAGCACGGGCAGGGCGTCTGGACCACGTTGCCGCAGATCGTCGCCGACGAAGTCGGCGCCGACTGGCGCACGATCGCGGTCGAACCGGCGCCGCTCAACCCGCTCTACGCCAATCCGATGGCCGCGTCCGAACTGTTCGAGGGCGCGTTCGACCGCTTGCCGCAATCCTTACGCGACGGCCATGTCACGTCGAGCGCGCTGATGCTGACCGCGGGGTCGACATCGATCCGTCAATTCGAGGGCGATCTGCGCCAGGCAGGCGCGGCGGCGCGCGTGCTGCTGCAGAAAGCGGCGGCGCGTCGCTGGGGGGTGGATTGGCAAGCTTGCGGCACGGCGAGCGGGTTCGTCGTCCATGGCAAGGACAAGCTCCGCTTCGGCGAACTGGCGGCGGACGCCGCGGGCGGCGGCGTCCCTGACCCGTTGCCGTTCCGCGGCGGCGACGCGGGCCGGCTGGCCGGGCAGTCGCTGCCGCGGCTCGACAGCCCGGCGAAGGTGGACGGATCGGTCAATTTTGCGAGCGATGTCCGGCTGTCCGGCATGGCCTTCGCCGCGATCCGCGCGGCGCCGACCCCGGAGGCAGTCTTCGTCGACTGCGACACCGCCGCCGCCGAGAAGATTCGCGGTGTGCTGGCAATAGTCAAAAAGGACCGCTGGGTCGCCGCGATCGCGACCGACTGGTGGGCGGCGAACCGCGCGATCGAAGCGATCCACCCGCGCTTCCGCATCTCCGGCACGGTCTCGACCGCCACGATCCATCGCGCGCTCGATGACGCGCTGAAGGGGCCCGGCGTGCGCGTCGCGTCGGTCGGCGATATCGGCGCGGCGTTCAAGGGCGCCAGGGTGGTCACGGCGACCTATCGCGCCGACCCGGCGCTTCACGCCGCGGTCGAAACGCGCGCGGCGACGGCCGCGTGGACCGACGGCGTGGTGGAGGTTTGGGCGCCGACGCTCGCCCCCGGCCTCGCACGCGCGGCGGTCGCGGCGGCGACCGGTGTGGCGGACAGCGCAGTGGTCATCCACCCGATGCCGATCGGCGGCGGGTTCGGGATCAACCTGGAGCATGACGCGGCAGTCCAGGCGGCGGTGCTGGCGCGCGATCTCAAGCGCCCGATCCAGGTGATGTGGTCGCGCGCCGAGGACATCCAGCAGGATCGCCCGCGCGCTCCCGCCATCGCGCGGATGGCGGGGCGCGTCGACAGTCAGGGACGAATTACCGGGTTGTTGACCAAGATCGCCGCGCCGGCGACTGGGCGCGAGCTCGCGCGGCGCTTGCTCGCTCGGGATCGGACCGCGTCGGCCGCGCTGACGATGGCCGGCGGCGGGGACGGTTATGCGATGGCGGGCTCCGCGCCCTTCTACCAGATCCCGTCCTACGCGGTCGATTTTCACGAAGCCGCAATCGACTTGCCGACCGGGCACTGGCGGTCGGGGGCGCACAGCTACACCTGTTTCTTCACCGAATGCTTCATCGACGAACTCGCACATGTCGCCGGAACCGAGGCGATGTCGTTCCGGATCGGCATGCTCGGCGGCGATGCGCGGTTGGCGCGGTGCCTGACCACCGCGGCGGCGCTAGGCGGTTGGGAGGGCGGAATAGTGGGCAGCGGGCAAGGCATCGCCTGTCACAGCTTTCGCGGCAGCCATATCGCGGTGTTCGCGGAGGCGCACATCGACGAGGACCAGTCGATCGGCGTCGACCGCATCGTCGCCGCGGTCGATTGCGGACGGACGATCAACCCCGATGTGGTCAAGCAGAACATCGAGGGCGGGCTGGTGTTCGGCATGGCCGCGGCGCTGAGCGGATCGACGCGCTACAAGGGCGGCTGGGCGGAAACCCTGGGACTCGGCGGGCTCGACCTGCCGCGGTTGGTCGACGTGCCGGACATCACCGTCGAGCTGATCCCGAGCGAGGCGGATCCGGGCGGCGTCAGCGAGCTCGCGGTGCCGCCGGTCGCGCCGGCGATCGCCAACGCGCTGCAATCGGCGACAGGGTTCCGGATTCGCAGCTTGCCGTTGAAGGTTGGGGAGGCGTGAGGATGCGCGTTTCAAAATCCTCCCCGGGACGGGGAGGGGGGCCATGCGTAGCATGGTGGAGGGGGCGGGCCGCTGGCCCATCGCTGGAGGATAGCCCCCTCCACCGCGCCGCGTCGCGTCGCGGTTCCCC
>JAFEEZ010000383.1 GCA_018240825.1 Pseudomonadota bacterium
CGCACGCGGATGGACCCTCGTGCGTGGTGCGCGGATCGGCGGGGCCGTCGGACGGGTCATCGGTGTCGGGCGCGGTGCGATCGACATCGCGGCGGCGTCCGGCGAAGCCTTCGCCTTGCGTGGATCCGACGCCGGCGCACACGATCCGACGGCCAGGCCGATCGCGGACGCCCCGGCCAGAACGCCTACCGCGACGGTCCAGCCGCGCGTATCCATTGCACCCGCCGTCCCGTCAGGCCGGATCGCCGGCAGGCGGATCGACGGGAAGCGGCGACGGCGCTGAGGCCGCCGAGGGTTCCGCCGCCGTGCCGGGGGGATCACCGCTCGCCGGGCCCTGCATTTCGGGAAGTTCCTTCGCGGGAGGCGCCGGCTCGCCGTTCGCCGATCCGGCGTCGGTCGCCTGCGGCGTCGAGTCAGGCTGGGGGTCGGCCATCGCATCGGCCGCCGACGGGCGGGGCGCGTTGGGATCCCCTCCGATTTGTCTCGCGCTTGCCGACGCGCTCGCCCGCGCCGCGCCGCCTCCGGTCACGCGAAACGCGATCAGGCCCATCACCAGCCCGGCTGCGACCGCCAGGCCGAGCATGGTCATGAACTGACGATCCTTCATACGATTCCTCGTTCGATACGCGTTGGCGACGAAATAATCGCCAAGTGATGAAGATTTCGGCAATTCGACACCCACGCGGAACATCCCGGCGGACCTGCGGTTACAAAAATTCCCAGCGCCTTCGAAAATGGGTTGTTAGTTCGTTCGAACGAACTACATGGCGGCGCGTGGTTCAGCAACGACTCCTCGACATCGCCATCGAGCAATTCGGCCAGCATGGTCTGGAAGGCGTCAGCACGCGTGAGATCGCAGCCGCCGCGAATACCGCGATGTCGTCGATCACATATCATTATGGCGGCAAGGAAGGGCTTTACCTCGCCGCCGCCGAAGAGGTGGCGAAGCAGATGGGCGGCCTCGACCAGCTCGCCGATCTAGAGTGCGTGGCGGCCGAGGGCGATCCCGTCGCCGCGCGCGGGGCGATCGCCGAAATCATGCGGGCGTTCCTCAAGCGCCTCCAGCATCCGCAGAGCAACGCCTGGGCGTTGTTCATCATGCGCGAACAGCTCAACCCGACCGCGGCGTTCGAGCGAATCTATGCGGGGCCGATGGGGCAGACCGGAAAGGTGCTGGTCGAGCTGATCTGCGTGGCCACCGGCGGGCAGGATCGCCAGGCGGCGCGGCTCGCTGCGATCTCGCTGTTCGGTCAGGTCCTGGTGATGAAGGCGGCGCGGGCGATGTGCCGCAAGTTGCTCGAGCGCGAGAGGCTGAGCGCAGACCTTATCGACGACTACGCCGCGCGGGTCGTGGCCAATATCGACGCCATCCTCGACCGGATGATCGCCGAGCGACAGGAGCGACAATGAACGACGACAAGCCAGCCGGGACAGATGACGCGCCCCGCGAGGAGAACGGCGACGGCGAGAAGAAGACGCCGATTTTCCGCAAACCGATGTTCTGGATCGTCACCATCGCGGCCGCAGCCGTCCTGGCGGTCGGAGGCGCGGTCTATTATCTTCATCTGCGCCAGTACGAATCGACCGACGATGCGTTCGTCGACGCGCATATCGTGCGGATCGCGCCCGAAGTGTCGGGAACGTTGATCGAGGTCGCCGATCTCGACAATCGTCACGTCAGGGCAGGGCAGTTGCTCGCCGTCATCAAGCCGAGCGGGCCGCAGGCGCGGCTTGCCGAGGCGCAGGCCGGCATCGATCAAGCGATGGCGCAATACAGCCAGGCGCAGGCGCAGGTCGCCGCTGCGATCGCGACGCGCGACCAGACGCAGTCGCAGTCGCTTGCGCCGGTCGCCGTCGCGATCAAGGCGGCGCAGGACCTGGCGCGGTACGAAAGCCTCGCGAAGATAGACCGGTCGGCGGTCGCTTCGACCCAGCTCGACCAGGCGCGCGCCAACGCCCGGTCGACGGCCGGCCAGGCAGCCGCTGCTCGCCGCCAGGTGTCGAGCGCCGACGCCCAGATCGCGGTTGCGCGCAAGGCTGCCGATGCCGCGATCGCGATGATCGCCGCGCGGCGCGCGCAGGCGGATCAGGCGCGCAGTACGCTCAACGACCTTCGTTTGACCGCGCCGGTGTCGGGACAGGTGGTCAATCGCTCGATCAACGTGGGCTCTTACGTCGCGCCGGGAACGCAGGTGATGGCGATCGTTCCGGATCAAATGTGGGTGACGGCCAACTTCAAGGAAACGCAGCTCAAGAATATGCGCATCGGGCAGGAAGTTGCCATCAAGGTCGACGCCTTTCCCGACGTCGAGTTTCGCGGACGCGTCGATTCGATCCAGCGCGGCGCGGGCCAGGCGTTCGCGCTGCTGCCGCCGCAGAACGCGACCGGCAACTTCGTGAAGGTCGTACAGCGGGTGCCGGTGCGGATCACGTTCCTGATCGGCAGGGATTATCCCGATCCGCGCAATTACCCGATCGGCCCCGGCATGTCGGTCGTTCCTACCGTCAAGGTCCGCTGATATGGCGAGCGCCGCCGTCGGGGCGGGGCGGGACGGCTGGGACAATAGCCGTTCGGCAGCCGGACCGTATAACCCATGGCTGATCGTCGCGATGATCTCGCTGCCGACGTTCATGGAAGTGCTCGACACCTCGATCGCCAATGTCAGCCTCGATCACATCGCCGGCGGGCTGTCGATATCGACCGACCAGGCGACCTGGGTGCTGACCAGCTACCTCGTCGCGAACGCGGTGGTCATTCCCATTTCCGGCTGGCTTAGCGACGCGATCGGGCGCAAGCGATATTTCCTCATCTCGATCGCGCTGTTCACCTTGTCCTCGCTGATGTGCGGGCTCGCGCCCAATATCGGGATGCTGATCTTTGCGCGGGTGTTGCAGGGAATCGGCGGCGGAGGACTGGCCCCGGTCGAACAGGCGATGCTGATCGATACCTTCCCGCCCGAAAAGCGCGGCATGGCGATCGCGGCGTTCGCGATCGTGGTGGTGGTCGGGCCGGTGCTCGGGCCGACGCTTGGCGGCTACATCACCGAAGTGGCCAGTTGGCACTGGGTGTTCCTGATCAACGTGCCGTTCGGGATCATCGCCTTCTTGCTGGCCGATATCTTCGTCGACGAGCCGCAGCAGGTGAAAAGAGACCGCGCCAGGATGCTCGAAGGCGGTTTGCGGATCGATATGGTCGGCGTGCTGTTGGTCGTGCTTGGGCTCGGTTTCCTCGAACTGACGCTTGACCGCGGCGAGCGCGAGGATTGGCTCGCCAGCGGATTCATCGTCACCACCGCCGCCGTCTCGGCGATATCGCTGGTGTCGCTGTGTTTTTGGGAATGGCGGCAGAAAAACCCGGTCGTCGACATCAAGTTGCTGAAGAACCGTAACTTCTCGGCGACGCTGATTATCATGGGGGTCACCGGGCTGATCCTCTACGGAACGACGCAGCTGATCCCGCAGATGTTGCAACAGGTGATGGGATACAGCTCGTTCGATTCGGGGCTGGCGCTGACCTTTGGCGGCATCGCGACCATCGTCATGGTGCCATTCGCCGGCGCGATGGCGGGCAAGGTCGACGTGCGGATACTGCTTGGCGTCGCCCTGCTGATCCAGGCCGGCGCGCTCTGGCATATGACGCATTTGAATGCGGAGATCACCTTCTTCGACGCCGCGTTCGCGCGGACGTTGCAGGCGGTGGGTCTGCCGTTCCTGTTCGTGCCGATCAATGCGGCGGCGTACAATGGCCTGCCGCGCGAAAGCACCGCGCAAGCCTCGAGCATGCTCAACGTGGCGCGAAACATCGGCGGGTCGATCGGCATTTCCATGTCGCAATCGTGGCTGGTCGGGGCGATGCAGACGCGCCAGTCCCAGCTGGTCGAGAATCTCAACCCGCTCAACCCGAATTACAACGACTGGCTGGCGCGCGCGAAGGGCGTGTTCGCCGGCGCCGCCGACCCGAACGCCATCCCGATGGGTGTAATGTACCAGCAAGTCATGCGCCAGGCGGCGATGATGGGGTTCCTCGACGTGTTCCGCGCGCTGATGATCCTGGTCCTGGTGTTGACCCCGACGGTGTTGCTGTTGCGCGGCGGTCGGAGCACTGGCGGTGGAATGGGACACTGATATGCTGAAGAAGTCGATTGTGCTCGCGTCGCTGCTGGCGGTCGCCGCCTGTACGGTCGGGCCGAACTACACCAAACCCGAGATCGCGGTGCCGGCGACCTATGCCGGCGTACAGGTTACGCCGGCTCCCGGGCAGGCGATCGATCCGGCGCGGTGGTGGGAAGCGTTTGGCGATCCGACGCTGACCGGGCTGATCGACCGCGCGTTGAAGGACAATCCGACCATGGCCGTCGCCGCCAGTCGCGTGCGTCAGGCGCGGCTTGGGGAGATGCAGGCGCGCGCGCAATACAAGCCGACCGTCGACGCGACGGCGAATACGACCGACATCAAGTTCAGCAAGAACGCCGGCTTCTCGTCGCTGGCGCGCGCCTTTTCGGGGGGCGGCGGGCAGGGCGGCGTCGCTGGCGGCGTCGCGTTGCCCGGCGACAGCATCAAGACCTTCGCGGTCGGCTTCGACGCGAGTTGGGAACTCGACCTTTTCGGCGGCGGACGGCGCGGGGTCGAAGGCGCGCTGGCGCGAACCGAAGCGGCTGAATGGAACCGGCGCGATGCCGCGGTGACGCTCGCCGCGGAAGTCGCTGACGCCTATTTCGCATTGAGGCTCGACCTCGACCAAATCGTGGTTCTGAACGGGGAGATCGAGCGGCAGGGGCGAGCGCTCGAGATCGCGGGCAATATCGCCAGGGTCGGCCTGGCGCCGGCCATCGACGTGACGCGCCAGAATGGCAACGTCACCGCGACGCGCGCGCGGATCGAGCCGCTCAAGGCCGATCTCGAGGTGCGAAAACATGCGCTCGGCGTTCTGGTCGGGCAAAACCCGGAGGCGCTGATCGGCGAATTGTCCCGCCCGTTGCCCGCGCTCGCCGCAACGCCCGCGATCCCGGCGGGGTTGCCGAGCGATCTCCTCCGTCGTCGGCCGGATATCCGCGCCGCCGAACGCAACCTCGCGGCGTCGACCGCCGACGTCGGGGTCGCTGTCGCCGATCTCTATCCAAGGTTCAGCCTGACGGGAATCGCCCAGCTAATATCGACATCGCTGGCGACGCTGTTCACGGGCGACAGCCTGCAACTCACCGGAACTGGCGCTGCGACGTTCCCGTTGTTCGACTGGGGCAAACGAAAAGCCGCGGTCGGCGTTCGCAAGGAACAGCGCGAGCAAGCGTATCAGACCTATCGTGCTGCTGTGCTGGAGGGGCTGCGCGACGTCGAGGATGCGCTGACGCGGATCGACGCCGAGCGGCGGCGCAACGCGTTGCTGCGGCAGGCATTGGCTGACGCCGATCGGTCGGCGGCCGCGGACCAGGCGCGCTATCAATCGGGGTTGGTGGCGCAGGACGCCGTGATCAACACCCAGATCGACGTGCTGCGTGCGCGCGAAAACCTCGCAGCGAGCGACGCGCAGTTGCGCCAGTTGAGCGTCGTCCTGTTCAAGGCGATCGGCGGCGGGTGGTCGGGAGACGCGCCTGGCTGACCGGATGTAGCTTTCGCGCAACAGGGTTAACGCGCCGTTTACCTTGGTGAATCGTGCTCGACGCCCGATTCGAAATGGTTAACAAATAGTTAATTTCAAAGGTTTTTTGATTGGCGTCAGTGTCGTTTGGGAGCTGCCCGACGCTGGATAAAGAGCGACCCGCTTCTGCTGGTATCTCGTTGTGAAAACGAGGGAAACCGGCAGGAAGCGGGTCGTCTAAAATCGCTTACCAGGGGCGAATCTGATCGCCGTGGATAAGCGCAATGAGAAACGCGAGCATTGCTTTACTCCTTGTGCGCCCACCCCGGGCACGTCCCGATTGTTAATCGAATTTTAACCAGAAAGCAAACGGTTGTAACGACGTTGGCGACTGTTCGTCGCAATTGCCGCGGTTTAAGGGTTCCTTCAGGCGCGCACGGTATCAGGCAGGCATGTCACGCGTTGGCGCTTCGAATAATTCTCCGCGGAACCGGTCTTCCCGACCGAATGGCGGCATCGCGCGGCGCGCCCGCGGCCGCCGGATGCCTCCCTCGGCCGAGGCTTCCACCGCCAAACCGTGGATCGCGCAGGGGCTGCTGCAACTGACCAACCTCGCGGCACTGCGCCGCCTGCTGGGCGTGGCGCGCGCGAATGACGTCGTGTTTGATGTCGCCGACCATGTCGCCGGTTTGATTCCCGACGCGGATGTGGTCGTGGTCGGGCGCTGGACGATCGAGGTGGAAACCTGTCTCGGCAATTCCGTCGACCTTCACCTGTTCGCAAAGACGCTGGCCGCCGCGGTCGCCGATCCGTTCGATCTCGATGGCGAGCAGCATATGCTCGACGTTGCGATAGGCGTCGCCGCGGCGCCGCCGGGTTCGGTCGATGAAATCCGTCTGGCCGAGGAGGTCGAGGACGCGCTCTTCCAATCGCGCAACGATCACGCTCCGGTGGTTCGCGACTTGTCGCTGATCGATCCGATGGTCGACATGATGGTCCTGAAGCGCGACCTGTCGGGTGCGGTCGATGGCGGCGAAATGTTCCTGCAATACCAACCCAAGGTGCACGTTCGTCGGCAGCAGGTCGCGAGCGCTGAGGCCTTGCTGCGCTGGCACCACCCCAAGCGCGGCCTGATCCTGCCCAACGACTTCATTCCGCTCGCCGAGGCGACACGCGACATCGATCGCATGACGCTGTGGACGATCGAGCAGGTCATCGCCGACCAGCAGTTGCTGCGCGCGGACGGCCAGGACATCCCGGTGTTCATCAACATTTCCGGCCAGCTGTTGAGCAATGCTGCGTTTGTGAAGCGCGCCTGCGAGATCGTCAGCGCGACTGACGTGCAGCTCGGCTTCGAGATCACGGAAACCTCCGTGATCCGCGATCCGGTCAGCGCGATCGCCAATCTCAACGTGTTCGCCGATCACGGCATCGCAATCGCGATCGACGATTATGGCGCGGGACTGTCAAGCCTGGCCTATTTGAAGCAACTGCCCGCGCGCGAACTCAAGATCGACAAGATGTTCGTGTTGCAGTTGACCAGCAGCAACCGCGATCCGTTGATCGTGCGGTCGACAATCGACCTCGCGCATGCGCTGGAGATGGAGGTTACGGCGGAGGGTGTCGAGACTCCGGCGGCGCTCGCCTTGCTGAGCGTGATGGGTTGCGACATGATCCAGGGTTATTTGATCAGCCGCCCGGTCGAGATCGAGGCGTTTCGCCAGTTCATGCGCGACCACAAGGACGCCGCCCTGGTCGATTCGGCGCGCGCGACATTCCGCGCCGGCGCCTTTCGCCGCGTCGCGTGAAGCCAGCGTGAAGCCTTAGCGCGGTTTTAACGCGGGCCGTGCAACGTGCATGCACGATGACGGGGCGTCACCTTCACCTCCTGCTCCTCTTGCCCGCGATGCTGATCGGCATGACGCCGGCTGCCGCGCAGTCGGGCGCATCCGCGACCTTCGAGTCGGCGGTCGCCGATGCGCGCGCGAGCATGATGACCGATCCGCAGGCCGCGATCGCCAAGGCGAAGAACGCGCGCGCGATCGCCGGCGCCGGTCCCGCGGCGGACCGCGTGATTCGAATCGCGACCACGCAGTGGCTCGAGGGTGAGGCGCATCTGCGACTGAACGACCCGGCCACCGCCGGGCCTTTGATCGAGGCAGCCTACGCTACACTCAAGAACTTGCCGGCGACCAAGCTCAAGGGCGACGTGCTGCGGTCGCGCGGCGGCTATCACGCCGCAACCGCAAACGTCGCCGCGGCGCTGGCGGACTATCAGGCGGCGTTCGAAATCTACCGCACGATCAGCGATGCGCGCAGCCAGGCGATCGCATTGCTCAGCATCGCCGGCCTCTACCAGGATGCGGTCGACTACAAATCGGCGCTGACCAAATATAGCGAGGCGCTATCGCTCTACCGCGGCGATCCGCAACTGCTGGTCGCGATGTACAACAATCGTGGCGATGTGCTCAAGGAACTGGGTCAGTACGACAAGGCGGAGGTTGACTTCCGCGCCGCGCTGAAGCTCGCCCGCGATCTCGACAGCACGGTGATGCAGGCGCAGGTGCTGCGCAATCTCGCTTGGACGCAGTTGCGCGCCGGCCAGGTCGACGCCGCGGACCAGACGGTGGCGGCCGGCTTCCGTCTGCCGCGCGACCGGGACAGCGCCGGATCGATCGCCCTGTTCTGGTCGGTCGCCGCACAGGTCTCGCTACAACGGGGCAGGCTCGACGAAGCGCGCGCGCGGATCGAACGCGCGTTTGCGGACGTCAACGTCGCGGAGCCGACCATGGTGTGGTGGCAGGCGCACAAGACCGCGTTCGACATCTACAAGAAGCTGGGCGACGATGGCCGTGCGCTGGTCCATCTCGAAGCGCTCAAGTCGCTCGACGACGCCAGCAACAAGGTAGCCGCGTCATCCAGCACCGCGTTGGCGGGCGCCAGGTTCGATCTGTCGAACAAGGAGCTCAAGATCGCCAAACTGCAAGCCGATGACGCCAAGAAACAGGCCGATTTCGAGCATGCCCGCGCGCAGACGCAACGCTGGATCTTCATCGGTTCGGGCATCACCGCAGCCGTCATTATCGGCATGCTGGGCTTCGGCCTGGTCACGATCCGCCGAAGCCGGGACCAAGTGCGCGCGGCGAACGTCGATCTCGCCTCGACCAACGTCGCTTTGGGTAAGGCGCTGGCCGCCAAGACCGAATTCCTCGCGACGACCAGCCACGAAATTCGCACGCCCCTCAACGGCATCCTCGGGATGACGCAGGTGATGCTCGCCGATCAGAAACTCGACGCCGCGACGCGAGATCGAATCAACGTGGTCCACGGGGCCGGCGTGTCGATGCGCGCGCTGGTCGATGACATCCTCGACGTCGCCAAGATGGAAACGGGCAATCTGACCGTCGAAAAGGCGCCCGTCGATCTTCCGGCGATGCTCCGTGACGTGTCGCGGATGTGGGAGGATCAGGCGCGGGCCAAGGGCTTGACCTTCGATCTGGATATCGGTGCGGCCCCGGCCCGGATCGAAAGCGACCCGGCGCGGCTGCGTCAAGTGGTGTTCAATCTGCTGTCGAACGCCCTCAAGTTCACGCAGACGGGGTCGATCAATCTTTCGTCGCGCGTGGTGGCGGGCGCGGACGGCGAGCATCTCGCCATCGTCATCCGCGATACCGGAATCGGCGTTCCCGCAGAAAAACTGGACCTGATCTTCGAATCGTTCCGTCAGGCGGATGCCGGCACCACGCGTCAGTTCGGCGGCACGGGGCTCGGCCTCGCGATCTGCCGCAACATCGCGCGCGCGATGGGTGGCGACGTGACCGTAGAGAGCGCCGAAGGGGAGGGATCGACCTTCACCTTCGCGGTGCCGCTGGTGCGCTTGGCGACGGAAGCGCCGGTCGCGGCCGAAGACGGGGTCGCCGCCTTGCTGATCGTCGACAAGAATCCGATCAGCCGAGCGATGTTGAAGACGTTGTTCACGCCGCGCGTCGCCGCAGTGAAGATCGCCGCGTCGATCGCCGAGGGAGCCGCCGCGATCGCGGCGGGCGGGATCGACCGGGTGTTGACCGATGAAGTCACGATCGCGATGGACGGTGATGCGCTCGCCGGCGTTCGCGCACTAGCGGGGGCTCCGCTCTCCTTGCTGTGGACCAGTCCCGACGACGAGATACGCACCCGGTTCGCCGCTGCTGGCGTGGACCAATTGATCGCAAAACCCATCGCGGGCGCAGCATTAGTACAAGAAATCGTTACGGCCACGAAGAATGATGATATTGCTAGTCGCGCCGCATGAGGGCTAGGGGAGTCGTAATGTCGCAATACACCCCCTTTGCCGCGGCCCGCAAAAAGGCTCGCCGATGAACGTCATCTTCATCGAGGACGATCCGATGAACCGGCGCGTCGTCGGCGATATGCTGAGCGTCGCCGGCGCGACGATGACCGAGGCTGAAAGCGGCGAGATCGGTCTCAAGCTGATCGACGAAACCGATTTCGACATGGCGCTGATCGACCTGCGCATGCCGGGGATGGACGGGATCACCGCGATCGAGCGGATCCGCGCGCGTGGCGACGCCAAGGCGACTTTGCCGATCATCGTCGTCACCGCCGACACGGCGATAGATCTGCGCGAACGCTGCCTGGCGGCGGGGGCCGACGAAGTATTGTTCAAGCCGGTGGCGATGGACGCACTGTTCGAAGCGATGGGACGAATCCTGGCGGGCGGCGACGGCGACGTCATTCTCTAAAAACGCAGTCGCGTCGTTGTTTGTCGGTTTGCATTTAGCCTTCCCCGCATCTCCCTCGTGCGCGAATTTTTGCACACCGGGTATTTGCACGAAACGTCCCCGATTTAGCGGCCGCTTTGCACCACGCGTCCCCGATTGGAATTCCGTCCTTCGCACGCCATCTTGGTTCCGCAGAATCCG
>JAFEEZ010000384.1 GCA_018240825.1 Pseudomonadota bacterium
CCGCTTACTGGGGCGCACAGACGCAGCGATCGATCGAGAATTTTCCGTTTCCCGCGACCGAACGCATGCCAATCGCGATCGTCCATGCGCTGGCGCTGGTGAAGCAGGCTGCGGCCCGGGTGAACCGGCGTTATGGTCTTCCTGCCGACATCGCCGACGCGATTGAAGCCGCCGCCGCCGAAGTCGTCGCAGGCAAACTCGACGACCAGTTCCCGCTCGTCATTTGGCAGACGGGCAGCGGCACCCAGTCGAACATGAACGTCAACGAAGTGATCGCTGGCCGCGCCAACGAGATGCTGACGGGCAAGCGCGGCGGCAAGGCGCCGGTCCATCCCAACGACCATGTCAACATGAGCCAGTCGTCGAACGACAGCTTTCCGACCGCTTTGCACATCGCGGCGTCGCTTGCGGCAACCCGACGGCTGTTCCCCGCGCTCGACCGGCTGAAGGACGCGCTGCAAGCGAAAGCCGGGGCGTGGGACAGCATCGTCAAGATCGGCCGCACGCATTTGCAGGACGCAACACCGCTAACGCTGGGGCAGGAGTTTTCGGGCTACGCCAACCAGGTCTACCGCTGCAGACGGCGGATCGAGCCGGCCATCGTCAACGGCACAAACCGTTTGGCGCAAGGGGGCACCGCGGTCGGCACTGGGCTCAACGCGCCCCCCGGGTTTGCGGGCAAGTTCTGCGCGGCTTTGGTCGAGACTACGGGGCATCCGTTCATCCCGGCCGAAAATGCGTTTGAAGCGCTCGCGTCGAACGATCCTCTGGTCCATCTCTCAGGCACGCTCAACACGCTCGCGGTCGCGCTGACCAAGATCGCCAATGATATCCGCTTGCTCGGGTCGGGACCACGTTCGGGAATCGGCGAGTTGGTGCTGCCGGCCAACGAACCGGGCAGCTCGATCATGCCGGGCAAGGTCAACCCGACCCAATGCGAGATGCTGACGATGGTCGCGGGGCAGGTGATCGGCAACCACACCGCGATCACGGTGGGTGGGTTGCAGGGGCATCTCGAGCTCAACGTGTTCAAGCCGCTGATAGGCGCGGCGGTGCTACGGTCGATCGATCTGCTCGCGGTCGGGATGGAAAGTTTCGCCGAACGCTGCGTCGATGGGCTGGAGCCCGATCGACGGCGGATCGCCGAACTCGTCGACCGCTCGCTGATGCTCGTCACTGCGCTCGCGCCCGAGATCGGCTACGACAATGCCGCCGGGATCGCCAAGCATGCGCATGAGAAGGGCATGACGCTGAAGCAAGCCGGACTCGACCTCGGACTGGTCGACGAGGCGACATTCGACCGCGTCGTGCGGCCGGGGGATATGGTCGGGCGCTAGTCGGCCCCTTTCAAATAGACGTCGAGCCGGTCGAACGGCCGTCGCCGATCGCTGCGGCGGTCGTCGACTCAGTGTTCGACGAGCCGCATCGCCACCGGATCGATCGTGCAGGTTCGGACGCGTCCAGTCTTGTGCGAGCGCACCAGCCCGGCGGTTTCCAGTACCGCGAGATGCTGCATCACCGCCGGCAGCGACATGTCGAACGGGGTCGCGAGCGCGCTGACCGTGGTCGGCTGCCGAACCAGCCGTTCGACGATCGCACGGCGTGTGGGATCGGCGAGTGCCTGGAACGCGCGGTCGAGCAGGTCCGATTCGCTAAGCATATGCTTAAGTATCGGCGTTCGGTCGTTTTGCGAAGGAACCTTGGTCGCACGGCGCTGCTTGATTGCAAAACGAAAGGGCGAGATGAAATTCAGCACAATCGTGGGAGCGGCGATCGGTAACGCAATCGACGGCCGCAAGGGCGACGATTCGACCATCGACGGCGCGATTGCCGGGGCCGCGACGGCAGCGGTGGTGCGCGTCGCGGTGCCGCTGGCGATCACCTTCGCCACCGGCTGGCTCGTGCTCCGCGGGATCGGCAAGGCGCGCAACGCGGTGTTCGGACCGAAACCGGCGACCGAATAGCGCGCGACTCGCCTTGACGTGGAGCGGCCCTCCACGCCAAAGGCGCGCATGGCCGATCACCGCGCGTCGCAACCCAAGAGCTTCAAGCGCCGCGGCTTGATGTTCGTGCTGTCATCGCCATCGGGCGCAGGCAAATCGACGATCGCCAATCGGCTTCTCAAGGAGGAGCGTAACCGCCTCAAGCTGTCGGTATCGTATACCACGCGCCCCAGGCGGGAGGGCGAAGTCGATGGCAGGGACTATCACTTCGTCGACACCGCGACCTTTCGCCAGATGGTCGAGGACGACCAGTTCCTCGAATGGGCGCGCGTGTTCGACCAGCGTTATGGCACCCCGCGCGAGACGGTGTTCAAGGATCTCGAGAACGGCCGCGACATCCTGTTCGACATCGACTGGCAGGGCGCGCAGCAATTGTTCCAGCTCGCCGGCGGCGACGTCGTTCGCGTGTTCATCCTGCCGCCGGGTCTCAAGACGCTGCGCAGCCGGCTCGAAAAGCGCGCCACCGACAGCCAGGAGATCATCGACCGCCGCATGGACCGCGCGCTGTCGGAGGTCAGCCACTGGGACGGCTACGACTACGTACTCGTCAACGACGATCTCGACGATTGTTACGAGTGCGTCCAGACGATCCTGACCGCGGAACGTCTCAAGCGGTCACGCCAGCGAGGCATGATCGGTTTCATCCGGCGGCTGCCGGAGATGTAGGAAGCGCGTCGCTGCGTCGAATTCGGCGCGGCGAGCCTCGCGCGACTGCGCCGCCGGCGCGTCCTCGCCCCACCGCTCGAACTGCCAATCCTCATCGACGTTCGCCGCCGTCCAGACCGCCCCGGCGTCCATCGCCCCTTCGATCAGCGCGAGGCCAAGGACCAGCGAGCCGGTGATCGTGACGATCGGCGACAGCCCCGCCAGCTCGAACGCGTCGCGCATCGTCACCGCCACGGCTAGCTTCTCTATCGTCGCATCGGGCTGCGGCTGATGGATGATGCCGGTCGCGAGTTCGAACTGCACGTCGTAGCGCCCCTCCGCCCAGTCGAGCGGCGGATTCCACAGCGCATTTTGTCGCGCGACGAGTTCGGGCGGAGCGTCGGCGCGGTAGCAGAGCAGATCGCTCTCGGCATAGGCGGCCAGATTGGCGGCGAACAGCGCGGGATCGGCCGGGATGCGTTCGATCGCGGCATTGGCGAGGCCCGTGAACGGCATTGCGCGCGGATCGATATCGCCTTCGACCGTGCGCCATTCCTCCGCCACTGCCTCCGCCATCGCGTCGGTCGGCAAAACCAGCGGCAACCGCCCGGGCGTGCGGACCGGCTTGCCGTCGAGCCGCACGCCGCGCTCCGCGTCAACCGTCACGTCCTTCCAGAATCGCTTCATTTTGGAAGTTTGGGCGGCCGCCGCCGGTTGGTCCGGACGTTCCCCGGCGTCGCCCAGCGGTGCGCCAGCGCGGCAGGAATGGTCCAGGACATATAGATCGCCGACAGCACGATCGCGCCGCCGAGCAGCTTCAGCGGCAACTGCTCGAACCGCCCGATCAGCATGATCCCGAACACCGCGCCGGCGACGCCGATCATCCGGATGGCCGTCATAATCAGGTAGCGGTTGCGCGCTTGTACCGGCGTAGGATCGGTCATGATCTATCCCAAAACAGTGTCGTTGCGCATCCAGTGCGCGATCCCGTGCCGGCCCGACGCTTCGGCCCCGTCGGCCGCTGCCCGGCGCGCGGGCTCCGGCTTGTTCTGCCCGAGCTTGAGCGTCCCGCGCCACGCCTGGATTTCCAGTCGATAGCCGACGATCGCGGTTAGCATCTTGTCGATCAACTTGGCGTCCACCTTATCACGCGTCCACGGCGTCTTGGGCGCGAGCTTGGCCTCCTGGTCGGCAGCAAGCTGGTCGATCTGCGCGACCAGCTCGGCGTCGCTCATTCGCCGCATCGGACCCTCCAGCTCGACCGCGATATAATTCCAGGTCGGCACCTGATCCGGTCCGAGCCCGTACCAATCCGGGCTGATATAACCGTCCGGCCCCAACACCGTGAACAATCCGGTCGCGCCATCGAGGTGTCGCGTGATCCCGTTGCCTCGCGCGACGTGGAGGCCCAGCGTCTCGTCGTTCAGCCACACCACGGGCACTTGCGCGACGCGCGGACCGTCCGGCGTGGCCGCGAACAACTGCCCGAAGCCGAGCGCGCGCGCCAGCGTGCGCATCGCGTCGCGATCTTCCCAGCGAAAGGCGGAATTGGGGTGCATCAGCGCCTGCCGGGGGCCGGGCGTTTAGCGGCCGCCTTGCCGCCGCGCGCCGCCCCGCGATTGCGCCGTTCCCCCTTGCGCTCCTTGCGCACCGCCTTGGCGTGCTGCTTCGCGCGCGTCTTCTGCTCGGCGCGGGTCGGCGCCGGGGTTTCGTCGAGTGGCATCATATTGCCGAGCATCTGATCGAACCCGAGTTGCGCCAGGCTCTCGGCGAAATGCGGCGGCAGTTCGGCCTCGACGTCGATCTTGCCGCCGTCGGGATGATCGACCGCGATCCGCCGCGAATGGAGGTGCATCTTGCGGCTGATCCCGCCGGTCAGGAACGCTGCCGGGCCACCATACTTCCCGTCGCCGACGATCGGATGGCCGATCGCCGCCATGTGGACGCGCAGCTGGTGCGTGCGCCCCGTATAGGGGGTCAGCTCGACCCAGGCGGTCTGGTTGCCGGCGCGTTCGATCACGCGATAGCGGCTGCGCGACGGCTGGCCATTCTCCTCGTCGACCTGCATCTTCTCGCCGCCCGTACCGGGCTGCTTGGCGAGCGGTAGGTCGATCACGCCGTCCTCGATCGACGGAACCCCGACGATCAGCGCCCAATAGACCTTCTTGGCGCTGCGCCCGGAGAATGCCTTGGCGAAGAATGCGGCGGCGCGGGCGGTCCGCGCCACGAGCAGGGCGCCCGACGTATCCTTGTCGAGCCGGTGGACGA
>JAFEEZ010000385.1 GCA_018240825.1 Pseudomonadota bacterium
CGTGTAGAGGCTGGTCAGGCTGTTCAACCACGAACGGGCGGTCTCAGTCATCCGCGCTCCTCCAATCCGACCCGCCCTACGGACAGAAACTCGTTCGGCGCCGCACGATCCGAGGGAACTTTGAGCCTCGAGGACACCCCTTCGCCGGATTGTTGGTCGTCTGGACGAGGTCGTCGTGCTGCTCTGCGTCTCATGCGTGCTGGCGCTCCTTTGCGCCACGGGCGCGATTAGGTGTAACTCATCTCACCGTCCAGGCTATCGGCGACCCCCGACATTCAAAGTGGTGGTATGGCCGGGGAGAGGGTCGAATGATGCGCCGGGTCTTGACCACTCTGTTCTCGATCGGCCAGGCTCCGCGCTCGGCCAAGTGCAGCCGAAGCCCGAGTTGCGTCGAGCTTCTGCGCGTCGCTCTCAGCGGGCGCGCCGAGAGGTGCAAAGCCGGTGACGCCGTAGCGGTCGCGGTACGCGGCGACCGGGAGCAGGTGACGCCGCCAAGCCCCTGCGGCCCGAGCGTTCTTCGGCGGTGCGCCGACCCCTGCGACCCAACTATCTCCGTCTTCAAGGGCCGTGTCGAGGATCACACTCGCGCGGGCTTCGATAAGTCCCTGTCGCTCGGCAAGCGCCTGTCGGAACTCGGCGCTCATGGTGCCGGTGGCCTCCGGGATAAGCCCGGCGATCAGGCGGGGCGCCTTCCGCGCCCGACCGGAGCCGGCAGGCCGGGCGGTGGCTCGGGCGACGCGGTAGTGGAGGACGGCGGCGATGTCGTCGGCGTCCCCGAACGCCCGCGCCCGGACGAGGCGCGGCAGCAGGGTCCCGATGTCGTGATGGTTGGCCTCGGCCCGGCGGAGCTCTGCGATCAGCGCGCCGAACGCCGGAGAACTGATCGCTGCTTCGGCCTCGTCGTCGGTGAGCCCGGAGGCGCGGACGAGGAGCGTCCACCTGTCGCGCTGGGCTGCGGCGGCGATCGTCTCGTACTCGGCGGCGAGCTGGGCGATCGAGCCCCAGGCGTCCTGCTCGACGGTGATCGTCTCGTGGGCGGAGAGCTCGGCCCCGGCGTGCTGGAGGATCGCGGCCATGACGGTGCGCCCGGTCGCCTCGCTTCGCGGACCGTCGTGCGCGGCGTCCGGCCGGTCGACGGCGAGATAGGCGTGGTTGCTTTCGGCGCCGCGGGTCATGGCGACGTAGAAGTTCTCGCGCGTGGTCGTGGCGTCGGCCAGGACGTGCGAGGTGTCGACCGTGACGCCCTGCGTCCGGTAGGAGGTGATCGCGTACCCGAGCTCGACATGCTCGGCCGCATAGTCCGCGGGGATCACGACCGAGCCGCCCCATTGCTGGTCGGCTCGGCGGAGGGTGAGGGAGCCGTCGTCGCGGACCTCGGTGATCGTCCACCTGTTGCCGTTGCGCACCCACCCGCGCCCGGCGCGGAGGCGGCGGTCGTTGTTGCGGGTGATGACGGTATCGCCGGCCGCGGCGCGCTGGCCGTTGTGCAACTCGACCTCGTGGCGGGCGTTCACCGTGCCGTCCAGGATCAGCTCGGCGCGGGCGCGCTCGTTCAGCGCCTGCACCGACTCGTTCGAGTCCGCGACCAGCACGCTCGCTTTGCCGCCGAGAATGTCGGTGCGCCAGGCGGCGTAGGCGGCCTCGATCATCGCCTCCGTGTCGCCCTCGGTGATGCGCTGATGCGTCGCGTAGGCGTCGATGACCGTGGTGTCGCCGTGCCGCAGACCAAGGGAGACCGCCTTCTCCCACTCGTTCCTGAATCGGTGGATGTCGACCAGCTCGGGGGCGTCGTCGCGGTCGTGGACGAGCATCGCGTAGGCGCCGGATGCGGTCGGCGATTGGAGCTGGGCGTAGTCCCCGACGAGCAGCGTCTTCGCCCCGGCGTCGACGGCCAGGGCGGTGATGCGGTCGAGGGAGACGGTGCCGGCCAGGGATGCCTCGTCGATGATGACGAGCTGGCCCTTGCGGAACGTCTCGCCGTACATGATGTGGTTCTGCCACCACTTCGCCGTGTTCTCTGCAGCGATGCCGAGGTCATCGGCGAGGACCTGCGCGGCGACCGCGGACGGCGCGAGACCGACCACGCTGCGGCGCCCATGTTCGTTCTCCCACGCCCGCCGCAGGGCGTTCATCGCGGTCGTCTTCCCCGCCCCGGCCGGACCCACGAGCACGTCGATGAGCCGGCCGGAGAGCGCGATCTTCGCCAGCGCGTCCGCCTGGTCTGGGCCGAGGGTGCGGCCGTGCCGGTCGGGGCGGCGGGCGATCCGCTCGACGGTGAGCAGCGGCACGATCGGGCCGGTCGTGGTGCGGGCGCGGTCGAGGAGACGGTCTTCGGCCGCCAGCAGCACCTCCGAGGAGAACACCGCGGAGTGCTTCGGACGGAACACCGAGGTGCCGTCCTGCCGCTGGAACACCGCCGGGCTCGATGCGAGCTCGGGCGGGGTCAGCCGCAGCGACGCGGCCTCGGCGGCGTCGACCACGAGGCCGACGATCGCTTCCCGGTCCTCGGTCGTGGCGAACCTGTAGCCGGTGGTCTGCCTCGCGGCCTCGGCTATCAGGTTCCATCGCCGCCAGGTGGAGCGCTTCTCACCGACCGCCTCGACCACGCTCCCGCCCAAGGAGGCGATCACGTCCAGCGGGATGTCATCGGCGCGCAGCACCAGCGGCGCCTCGTTCACCGTCACCCGCCGCGCCCACGCGGTCGCGTCCGAGCCGAGGACCTGGCCGGCGCGATGCCGCCAGGAGACGGTGAGGTCGGCGAGCGAGTGGACCTCCTTATCGGGGCGGGTGGAGAGTGTGGCTTGGGCGCGGAGCTTCATGATCGTCGCCGGCGACGGGCGCCTGCCGTGTTCGGAGACGTAGCGGTCGATGAGGCGATCCGTCTCTGCGTCGATGTGCCGCGCACGGGTCGAGAACTCCTTGACCAGCTCCTCCGGCACCCCCACGACCGCCCATGCCGGGTTCCGATCCCGGCCCATCTCGCGCTCCTCCCACTCGACCCCGAGCATCCGAGTCAGATGATCCGCGAACACCGCCTCGTGCAGCTCGGAGAGCGCGACGGTCGCGGCGTGCATGGGGCGGCCGTCGAGGGAGCGCCACTTGCCGTCGAGTACGGTCTGCACCTTGTTCGAGATGACGACGTGCGTGTGCAGATGCGGGTCGCCCGCACGGGAGTCGTAGTGGTCGAACGCGGTAGCGACCAGCCCCATCACGTCGACCTGCGCCACCGCCCCGTTGCGCCCGGTTGCACCCGTGCGGGTCGCTGCAACCTCCCGTTCCATGAACGCAACCACCTCCGCAACCGCCGCGTGATGCGCGTCCGCGATGAGCGCCTGCGTCCCCGCGTCCGCGACCGCCCAGAGCACCGAGGCGGACTTCGGGATGGAGAAGGTGAAGTCGTACCCCGCAACCGCCCGGCGTACCCCGCGCGCGGCCTCCTCAGCCTCGATTGCGGCGGTCGCCTCCGCTCTGCTCGCCGGGCCGAGGACGGGATCCAGCGCGGCGACGCGCTCCGCGATCCGCTCGGCCACCGACTTGTAGGCCGGATACGCCTTCCCCAGCGGCGCGCCAGTGACTGGGTGGCGACCGAGGCCGAGGAGGAGTTCGAGCTGGGCTTCGGTGACCTGATCGCCCTCCGTGATCATCCCGCCGAGCGCCGCGACC
>JAFEEZ010000386.1 GCA_018240825.1 Pseudomonadota bacterium
CTGCCCGTATCGCTGCCGCCGACGATGAAGTTCGTATAGGGCAGCTTGATCCCGGACAGCGAGAAGTCGGTGGACTTGGCGACGCCGACCGAGCTGTCCCCGCCAATCCCCCTCATCCGGAAGGTCGGCGGAAGCGGCGTGACCTTCAGGCCGAATTCGGCCGCGCTTGCCGACGAGATCGTGCTGTAAAACGCGCCGCTGTCGACGATGAACCGCGCACTCCTGTCGCCGAACTTTGCATCGATCATCGGGCGGCGCCCGACCATCGTGACCGGCAGTTCGGCCATTTTAGCGACCTTACATTTCCCGGCCGCGGGGGCGGGCGCGGCAAATGCCATCAGGAGAGTAGCCAGAAACACTGCACCCATGATTCTCTCCCGCGTCGTCAAGCGGTTATGGCAAATCACGGAAACGCGACGCAAGAGCCGGAATGGCATCGGACCGGTCGACATCCGGCGATGCGCAGGCCTATCGTTTGGGCAGTTCGTCGAGCGGATCGATAGGCGAGCGGCCCTTGCGCAATTCGAAATGCAATTCCGGCCGGTCGGCAAATCCGGTATCTCCCGACAGCGCGAGCGACTGGCCGCGCTTCACCGCCTGGCCGCGCTGGACCAGGATTCGGCTGGCGTGGCCGTACACGCTGGTCCACCCGTCGCCGTGCTTGACCATGACGAGGCCGCCCAGGCCCGCGACCTTGGTGGCGGTGTAGATCACCACGCCGTCGGCGACCGCCTTGACGGGCGTGCCGAGCGGGACCGCGATGTTGATCCCGTCATTGCGCTCGCCGCTGGCGCCCGCGCCGAAGCGGTTGACGACCTTGCCGGTCGAGACAGGCCAGAGGAAATCGCCATTGAACGGGCCGGGCGTGGCGACGGGTACCGAAGGCGGGAGCGGCTTGCGTATGTCCGAAGCGGCGCGGGGCGCTCGGTCGCCTTCGGGGATAGCGGGTTCCCCGCCGCCGGTGGCGATGTCGCCGAGGTCGATCTTGAACGCCGCGGCCCGCTCGGCGAGCGTTTGCGGCCGCTCACTGCCGGGGATCAGGATCCGGCGCCCGGCGCGGAGCATATACGGCTCCGTCAGCTGGTTGGCGGCGACGATATCCGACCATTTGACGCCGTACGCCCGCGCGATCGCGATGCCCGACTGGCCGGGACGGACGAGGTGATAACGGCCGCCGGGGATCGTCAGCCGCTGGCCGGGGCGAAGTACGAACGGCGCGGCCAAACCGTTGGCGTCTGCGATATTTTCAGACCCCGCTCCCATGCGTTCGGCAACACCCCGCAAGGTGTCGCCGGGCTGGACGACATAGGTCGAATTCGGAATCGAGCGGGCGTCAGGCGTGACCGGCTGGGCGATCCAGGCGGGCGGCGCCGAGGGCGGGGCAGGGACGTCGGCCTCCATCGGCTGCCGCTTCTCGCGGTCCTGCGGTTCGTAGCGGTCGGAGGGCGCCGGATAAGCGACCTGCGGCTGGCCGGTCCCGGGCGGGCCGTAATCCTGACCCGCGGGAATGCAGCCGGTCAGTATCAGCGCGGCGACGATCATCGCTATTGCCCGCATCGTGCTTCCCCGTCCCACGTCAGCGAGCATAATGCGAGCGGCACGCGAGGCAATTGGTCAGGCCGGCTCCAGCCGGTTGAGGCCGCGCAGATACGGCTGAAGCGCGTCGGGGATCGCGACCGACCCGTCTTCCTGCTGATAGTTTTCCAGAATCGCGACCACCATGCGCCCGACCACCAGCCCCGAGCCGTTGAGCGTGTGGACGAACGCCGGCTTGCCGTCCGGCCCACGATAGCGAGCGTTCATGCGGCGCGCCTGAAAATCGGTGCAGGTCGAACAGCTCGAAATCTCGCGATAGCGGCCCTGGCCGGGCAGCCACACTTCGAGGTCGTAGGTGCGCGCGGCGGAGAAGCCCATGTCGCCGGTGCACAATTTCATGCGGCGGAACGGGAGGCCGAGCCGGGTCAGCACGTCCTCGGCCGCCGCGGTCATGCGCTCGTGCTCCGCTTCGGACTGGTCGGGCGGAACGATCGAGACCATCTCCGCCTTTTCGAACTGGTGCTGGCGGATGAACCCGCGCGTGTCGCGCCCAGCCGCACCGGCTTCGGAACGGAAGCAGGGGGTGAGCGCCGTGAAGCGCAGCGGCAATTCGTCGGCGCTCAGGATCTTTTCGCGCACGATGTTGGTCAGGCTGACTTCGCTGGTCGGGATCAGCCAGCGGCCGTCGGTGGTCTGGAACAGGTCCTCGACGAATTTGGGGAGCTGGCCGGTGCCGAACATCACCTTGTCGCGGACCATCAGCGGGGGGACGACTTCCTCGTAACCGTGATCGCAGGTGAGGACGTCGAGCCCGAACTGGCCGAGCGCGCGGTTGAGCCGCGCCGCCGCGCCACGCACCAAGGTGAAGCGCGCGCCGGCGAGTGTCGCGCCCGTCTCGAAATCTAGTCCCAGCGGCGGACCGATTTCGTCATGCTCCTTGATCGCGAAGGTGAAGTCGGGGCGCTGGCCGTGTTCGGCGACGAGTTGATTGTCGTCCTCGTCCGCGCCTTCGGGCACGTCGGTGAGCGGAAGGTTGGGGATCGCGGCGAGGGCGTCGTTCAACGCCGCTTCGGCCGTGCGTTCTTCTTCCTCCAGCTCCGGCATCCGCGTCTTGAGCGTTGCGACTTCTGCCATCAGCGCCTGTGCGGTGGCCTCGTCCTTCGCCGCCTTGGCAGCGCCGATCGCTTTTGACGCTTCATTACGGCGCGCCTGTCCGGCCTGCAATTCGGTGATCACCGCGCGGCGGCTCTCATCGAGTGCGAGCAGGTCCGCCGCCATCGGCGACAGGCCGCGGCGCTTGAGGCCGGCGTCGAATGCTTCCGGGTTGTCGCGGATCAGGCGGATGTCATGCATAGCGACGCGGCTATGGCGGGGCGGGGCAGGGCGCGCAACCCGGCGCGCGGTCGGCGCGTTCTCTTGTCAAACCACAGGAGAACGTCATGCAAGTCGCCCACAACACGCTCGTCGTCGTCGCCGATGGCCGCAAGGCGCTGTTCCTGCGCAATGAGGGCGACGCCGCGCATCCCAATCTGGTCGTCGAACATGCCGAGGATCGCATCAATCCGGCCGACCGCGATCAGAAGACCGATGCGCCGGGCCGCGCGTCGGGCGCGGTCGGCGGGCGTGCCGATACGGTGGACGAGGTCGATTTCCACCAGCAGGAGGAGGACCGCTTCGCCGCCGATATTGGCGCGGTGCTCAGGAGCGGTGCGCTGGCCAACGAATTCGAATCGCTGATCATCGTCGCGCCCGCCAGGACACTCGGCGAGCTGCGCAAGCATTATCACGTCGAGGTCGAAAGAAGGATGGCCGGCGAGATCGCCAAGGATCTCACCGGCCACCCCGTGCCCGAAATCGAAAAGGCGCTTGGCGCCGCTTAGGCGGCGACGGTCGTCCGCTTCGCGAAGCGCTTGCGCGCGACCAGCGCCGCGGCCGCGCCGCCGAACAGGAACACCATCGGCGGGGCGGGAACCGGGGCGGGCGGGCCGCCCGACGAGCCGGTCGAACCGCTGCTGCCGTGCCAGCCGCTCGATCCCCAGCTGCTCGACGAACTCCAGCCCTTCGACGACGAGCCGTAGCTCGACGACGAACTCGAGGTCGAGCTGGAGCCCGAACTGGCCGACGAGTTGGACGAGCTGGTGCTGCTCGACGTCGACGACGTGCTCGACTGGTTCTGATTCTGGCTCTGATTCTGATTCTGATTCTGCGTCTGGTTGTTGTTGTTCGTCTGGTTGTTAGACTGGTTATTGTTGTTGGTCTGATTGTTATTGTTCGAATTGTTGGCGCTGTTATCGTTGCTGTTGTTGTTATTGTTGTTGATATCGACGTTGGCGCCGCCGGTGGAGGACGAGGTCGACGACCCGCCCGACGAGGTCGAGCTGCTGGTCGAGCCGCCGCTGGTCGAGGAGGTCGACGACACGACGATCCCGCCGCCCGATGACCCCCCGCCGCCGCCGAAGAATCCGCCGGCGAAGAATCCGCCGCCGCCGAAGCCGCCGCCCGAACCCCCGACCATCACCGCGCCGCCATCGCCGCTCGAGCCCATATAGGGGGGCGGCGCGGGCAGCGGCGGACCGCCGGCCACGGTCACAACCGCCGGCGGGCAGGCCGTGGTGGTTGTCGTCACGACCTTGCGAACGCGAGCGGCCCGCGCCGACGCCATGCGCGTCGTCCGCACGACGCGCTTCTTGACGGTCTTGACATAGCCGGCGCGCGGGCTGGCGGCTTCGGACACCTTGACGGCCCCGCCTCCGACGATCGCGCCGCCGCAAGCGCAGGCGCAAAGTTTTGCCATGGCCATCCGAACAGACATCGCGTCACTCTCTTCGTTAACCGTGCCTGCCTGGCAGAGACGGTGATGCTTCGTCGCAGCTGATGCGCCGCTAATCGCATAGTGCGAAACAAAACATTAAGTGCAACGCCGTTAACCAAGAATAATCGCGGGACGCCGCGGCTAATTACTTTCCGCGCGAAGCACTCATGGTTAACGTTTCATTGTGATACGCCGGGCAACAACCGTCCGCTGGTTCCGTTTTCGTGAACATGAAGCGACCGTTCGCGCAGGGCGGCCATGCGGTGCGTCAGGTCGCCCCCGATGGGCGCGGGCGACCGAAACGGCCTGTCGTCAATCGCTTGTGGAGCCGCTTCGGCATCGCTATAGGCCCGCCCCAAGGGGACGACCCAGGGACGGCGATACAAATCGGCGCGAGGGTCATTGGGAGAGCGGGGATGGCAACGGCTTTGAATCGCGTAGAAGATTCCAGTTACGACGTACCGGCGAACGATCCCGGTGACGGCTACCGGCCAG
>JAFEEZ010000387.1 GCA_018240825.1 Pseudomonadota bacterium
ACAGCGCCGCAGCCTGGCGAAGAAGATCGGTCTGGGCACGAAGCGCCGCAAAACCAAGTAAGTCTGCTTCCCTCAGGGCAAGAAATAAAAGCCCCGCGGTGCTCCCACGCCGCGGGGCTTGTTGCGAACGACTCTCTCCTTTCGCAATAAGCCCAAAGCGCCTATATCGGCCGCATGGCGCGCAAGATCGATCTCGAAGCCCTTTGCAACGAAAAGGGCCTTCGCATCACCGAACAGCGGCGGGTGATCGCGCGCGTGCTTTCGGAGGCCGAAGACCATCCCGACGTCGAGAAGGTCTATGAGCGCGCGTCTCAGATCGACCCGGGCATTTCGATCGCGACGGTTTACCGGACCGTAAGGCTGTTCGAGGAAGCCGGCATCCTCGACCGTCACGATTTCGGCGACGGCCGCGCGCGTTACGAGCCATCGCCCGAATCGCACCATGATCACCTGATCGATATCGAGACCGGGAAGGTCACCGAGTTCGTCGACCCCGAACTCGAACAGCTCCAGAAACAGATCGCCGAAAAGCTCGGCTTCCGCCTGGTCGACCACCGGATGGAGCTTTACGGCGTCAGCCTGGACCGGAAGTCCTGAGTCCCGAACAGCGCGCCGCCGCGGCGGCCGGTGATCCTCCGCCGATCGACCTGCTCGGCTGGGCCCGCATCCTCCTTCGCGCCGGCGGGCTTCTCGGCGCGTTGCTGGTCACCGTCCCGCTTCATTACCTCTGGCGGTTGTTCCGGCTGGGCTCGCCCTGGCCGCGCATCTTTCTCGGCTGGGCGGCGCGGCTTGCGGGCGCGCGAGTGACGCGAGTCGGCGTTCCCCTCAAGCGCGACGTATTCTATATCTCCAACCATCTCAGCTGGATCGATATCCTCGCAATCGCGGGGCAAAGCGGCACGGCGTTCGTGTCGAAGGAGGAACTCCGCCGGGCGCCGGTGGTCGGCTGGCTGTCGACGCTCAATCGCACGGTCTATGTCAAACGCGAGAACCGCATGGGGGTCGCCGAGCAGATCAATGCGCTGCGCGATGCGCTCGCCGAGAATTGGTCGGTCACCGTATTTCCTGAAGGGACCACAACCGACGGTCAGTCGCTCCTGCCGTTCAAGACGCCGATGCTGCGCGTGCTTGAGCCCTCGCCCCCGGGCGTGATGGTCCAGCCGGTGATGCTTGATTATGGTGCCGTCGCCGAGGAAATCGGCTGGATCGGCGTCGAAAGCGGTTTGAACAACGCGAAACGCATCCTATCGCGACCCGGCAGCTTCCCGCTCAGGGTCCATTTCCTCGAGCCGTTCCGGCCCGAGGATTTCCCTGGGCGCAAGGCGATCGCTGCGGAAAGCCGCCGCCGCATCGAGGAAGCGTTGGTCACAGCGCTCGGCAAGCCGCTTCGGCCGTTCGCATACGACGTCGCGCCGGTGCGGTATGAGGCGGATGCCCAAGCGTAGCACGCCGCCTTGTCCCGATTGGGGACAGGCAATAAACCTTGTCGCTCCAAAGGGCGCGGATCCGGCAGTTTCTTACAATCAGGGACTGCCGCACAGCCGACATTATCCCCTCGTCAACCTCGGCGAACGCCGAGTCGGAAAGGGGAATATCGATGAGGAAAGGTCTGGTTGTCGCGGCAGCCTTTGCCGCCACGTTGACCGCCGGCGCGGCGCAGGCGGGACCGTTCATCAACGGCAGTTTCGAACAACCGGGCGGCGCTCCGATCCGGCAACAGCTTGGCAATAATGACGGCTTCGTGACCGGCTGGACCAACAATGGCGGCTTCCAGATCTACGAAAGCAGCAACCAGGACGGCATCGCGGCGGGCGACGGCAACTATTACATCAGCTTCGGTCATAACGGCGCGACCGGCGGCACGCTGTGGCAGACGTTCGATACGGTGGCGGGCACGACCTATGTCATCGACTATCTGCTTCGTCAGCAGCAGGGTGCCGATCCCAGCCAGACGCTGATCGCGGAAATTATCGGCGGGCCGTCGGTGACCAACACCAACATGCCGACCCTCGCCTGGGGCGCCGGCCAGACGCTCACCTTCGTCGCCACGACCAACATCAACGCGACGCTGCGGTTCCGCGACGCGACGCCGGCCGGCGGCGGCGGCGGCGCCAATTTCGGGCTTGATGGCGTCACGATCAGGGCGCTCGCCACGGGCGGCGTTCCAGAACCGGCGACATGGGCGTTCGTGATCCTGGGCTTCGGCGCTCTGGGCGCCGTCATGCGGCGAAGCAATCGGCAGGCGCGCATCCGCTTCGCATAGCGGCATCGACGCTTCGCCGCACGCGAGAGCCGCCATGAACGCTGAAACAAGTTCAGCATGACGGCGGTTTGGGGTAAGGGCGCACCCCACCATGACAGATCGCGCCCCCAAGACCTACCACGTCAAGTCGTTCGGTTGCCAGATGAACGTCTATGACGGCGAGCGGATGGGCGAGCTGATGGCGGCCCACGGCATGACCGCAACCGGTGACGCCGACGCCGCCGACCTCGTCGTGCTCAACACTTGCCACATACGCGAAAAGGCGACCGAGAAGGTCTATTCGGACGTCGGCCGCATTCGAAAAGCGCAGCGAGCCGAGGGCCGCAGCCCGATGATCGCGGTCGCCGGCTGCGTCGCGCAGGCCGAGGGCGAGGAAATCGCACGCCGCGCCAAGGTCGATATCGTCGTCGGCCCCCAGGCCTATCATAACCTTCCCGAGCTGGTTGCGACGGCGTCGCGCGGCGAACTGGGCCTCGACACCGACATGCCCGTCCTGTCTAAATTCTCCGCGCTCCCCGCCCGCCGCAAGGTCGGGCCGGGCGCGTTCCTGACCGTGCAGGAAGGGTGCGACAAATTCTGCACCTATTGCGTCGTCCCGTACACGCGCGGCGCGGAGATCAGCCGGCCGTGGCAAGCGCTGATCGACGAGGCGAAGGCCTTGGTCGACGCCGGCGCGAAGGAAATCACTCTGCTCGGCCAGAACGTCAACGCCTGGAGCGACGGCGACCGCGACCTCGGCGCGCTGATCCGCGAGCTCGACCGCATCCCCGGCCTCGCGCGGATCCGCTACACGACCAGTCATCCCAACGATATGACGCAGGGGCTGATCGACGCGCATCGCGACGTCGAGAAACTGATGCCGTTTCTCCATCTGCCGGTGCAATCGGGCAACGACCGCGTGCTCAAGGCGATGAACCGCAGTCACAGTCGCGACTCCTATCTCCGCATCCTCGACCGCGTCCGCGCGGCCCGCCCCGACATCGCGCTGTCGGGAGATTTCATCGTCGGTTTCCCGGGCGAGACCGAGGCCGAGTTCGCCGACACGCTGAGCCTTGTCGACGCCGTCGGCTATGCGCTGGCGTTCAGTTTCAAATACAGTCCCCGCCCCGGCACCCCCGCCGCCGGCATGGCCGGCCAGATCGCCGCCGATGTGATGGACGACCGCCTGCAACGCCTCCAGACGGCGCTCAACCGCGGCCAGGCGGCGTTCAATGCGGCCACAGTCGGGCGCGCCTGCGACGTGTTGATCGAACGTCCCGGCAAGCTTGCCGGCCAGATGCTCGGCAAGTCGCCGTGGCTGCAATCGGTCCACATGGCGACCGACGCCCGGCCCGGCGACATCGTCGAGGTCGAGATCGTCAGCGCCGGCCCGAATTCGGTTTCGGGACGCCCGCGCCACGCGCAGGCCGCCTGACCGGCGCTGCCGCGAAACAATCGTTAACATGTCTTAACATTGTCATAAGCCGTTGATAAGGTGCGCTCTCCACGTCAGGGAGCACCTTCATGAGATCCGTTCTTGCCGCCGCCCTGTTGGCGGCCACGTGCGTTGCCGTGCCTGCTCACGCAGGCGATATTCAGGTCATTTCGGGTACGGGCGCTCGCGCCACAACGCTGTTCAATGGCCCGATCGGCCAAAGCTTCACGTCGATCGACTCAACGTTGACTTCGGTCGGTTTCCAGTTCCAGCTGTTCAACGCGCCTCAGGCCAACACGCCCTTCACGCTCTCGCTGCTGAACGGGTCGGGCCTCGGCGGCACGCAGATCTATTCGACCCAGTTCACGCTGCCGAACACGATCCCGACCAGCGGGCTCAACTGGTTCGACTTCAGCCTTCCCAATGTCGCCGTGACCATCGGCAACGCCTATACTTTCGTTCTGTCCAACAGCAGTCTGCGCTACGGTGTGGTGCTGGGGCCGGACGTCAACATTTTCACGGGCGTTCCGCTCAGCGGCGATGCCTATGCCGGAGGCCGGGCGTTCGGCGTGCAGTCCTATCCGAACTGCCCGAATACCGCCGCGAGCGCCTGCGACCTCAACTTCCGGGTGCATGGCGCGACGGCCGCCGGCGCGGTGCCCGAGCCGGCGACCTGGGGAATGATCATTCTCGGCTTCGGCGCGATGGCCGGTGCGGTTCGCCGCTGCGGCCGCGTTGCGCCGCGAGTCCGTTTCGCCTGATCGCCGCGCCTCACGCGACTTTCCTGCAACATCGCCCGGGCGTTCGCGTTCGGGCGATGTTTTTGTCTGTCATGCGTTGGTTCGCTCTGTCACAATGCCGGCAACCGTCGCTGAAAGGACCGCATGAGCCGCAAGCCTGTCCCCGCCCAATCCGGTGAACGCAGCCGGGTGGAGCTCACGTTCGACAAGCCGCAACTGCTCGCGCAACTCTTCGGGCAATATGACCAGAACCTCGTCGCGCTTGAACATCGCCTCGGCATCTACATCACCGCGCGCGGCAACCGCGTCGGCCTCGAAGGATCGGCCGAACAGGTCGCGATGGGGCGCGATGTGCTCAACGACCTGTACAAGCGGATCCAGCGCGGCGAGGATATCGATACCGGCCTGGTCGACGCGTCGATCGCGATGATGGCCGAGCCCGAGCTCGACGGCATCGTGTCGGCGGAGACTTCGGCGATCCCGCCGATCATGATCCGCACGCGCAAGAAGACGATCGTCCCGCGCACCCCCGCTCAGGCGCATTACATGCGCGAACTGACGACCAACGACGTGATCTTTGCGCTCGGCCCGGCGGGCACCGGCAAGACCTATCTCGCGGTGGCGCAGGCCGTGTCGCAGCTCATCACCGGCAGCGTCCAGCGCCTCATCCTGTCGCGGCCGGCGGTTGAGGCCGGTGAAAAGCTCGGCTTTCTGCCCGGCGACATGAAGGAGAAGGTCGACCCCTATCTCCGGCCGTTATACGACGCGCTCAACGACTGCCTGCCCGCCGAGCAGGTCGAGCGGCGGATCAGTTCGGGCGAGATCGAAATCGCGCCGATCGCTTTCATGCGCGGGCGCACGCTCGCCGACGCCTTCATCATTCTCGACGAAGCGCAGAACACGACGCCCGCGCAAATGAAGATGTTCCTGACTCGCTTCGGCGAGCGTAGCCGCATGGTGATTTGCGGCGATCCGATGCAGGTCGACCTTCCCGGCGGCGTCGATGCGTCGGGCCTGCGCGACGCGGTGATCCGGCTAGAGGGGATTGAAGGTATCGCCATGTCGCGCTTCACCGCCGCTGATGTCGTGCGTCATCCGATCGTCGGGCGGATTGTCGAGGCGTATGAGGGGCCGAAGGCCTGATGCTCGACATCGCGCTGTCCCGCGAAGAACCCTGGCCGGATCGTGACTGGGAAGCGCTCGCGGATCGCGCTGCGCGTGCGGCGATCGATCGCACGCCGCACGGCGAATTGCTGACGATCCCCGCCGCGGTCGAATTGTCGGTGCGGCTGGCCTCCGACGCCGAAGTGCAGGCCCTGAATCGCCGGTACCGCCACAAGGACAGGCCGACCAACGTCCTCTCCTTCCCGATGATTCAGCCCGACCTGCTTGAGACGGTCACGGGCAACAGCGACGACGGCGAGGTCCTGCTCGGTGACATCGTCCTCGCGTACGGCGTGTGCGCACGCGAAGCGGCGGAACGGCGCATCGCGCTCGAAATCCACGCCGCGCATTTGATCGTGCACGGCGCGCTGCATCTGCTAGGCTATGACCATATCGACGACAACGAGGCCGACCGGATGGAGGCGATCGAAATCGATGCGTTGGCGTCGCTCGGCATTGCCGACCCCTATCTGATCGAAGAGGATTGACTGCTCACCATGGCCGAGGGCCCCAGTAGCGACGCCGGCGACAGTATCTGGCGCAAGCTGAAATCGACTATTTTCGGTGAGGAAGCCTCGCTCCGCGACCAGCTCGAGGATGTGATCGAGCGCCACGAGGACGACCCCACCCCCGACGCCGCGGGCGACCTAACCCCGCTCGAGCGCCAGATGGTCAGGAACCTGCTCCATTTCGGCGAGCGCGACGCGGGAGAAATCGGCGTTCCGCGCGCCGATATGATTGCGGTCGAGGAAAACACCAGCTTCGCCAACCTGCTGAAGCAATTCGCCGATGCCGGACACAGTCGTTTGCCGGTATATCGGGGCAGCCTCGACGAAGTGATCGGCATGATCCATGTCAAGGACGTGTTCGCGATCCTCGCCAGCGACACCCCACCGCCTGAAAGCATCGGCATCCTGGTGCGCGAACCGCTCTATGTGCCCATGGCGATGGGCGCGCTTGACCTGCTCGCCGAGATGCGGTCGAAACGCGTTCACCTCGCAATCGTGCTCGACGAATATTCGGGGACCGAGGGGCTCGTGACGATCGAGGATCTTATCGAGGAAATTACCGGCGACATCGAGGACGAGCATGACGACGCGCCGGAGGCGCTGTTGATCCCGCTCGACGGCGGCGCCTGGGAGGCGGACGCGAGGGTCGAGCTGGAAGATGTCGCGGCGACGGTCGATCAGCGCCTCGGCGAGCATGACGAGGATGTCGATACGTTGGGAGGACTCGCTGCCGTTATTGCGGGGCGCGTGCCCGCCAGAGGCGAATGTCTGACCACCCCGTCGGGCTGGACGCTCGAAATCCTCCAATCCGACGCGCGGCGCGTCGAACGCCTGCGTCTGCACCCACCCAAGGCGATGCCGGAGGGTGTGGACGCCTGACCCTATCGTCCCAGCGAGAGCTGGGGTCAGGTGGTCTCGCCAAACCGCATGAGATGCCAGCCTTCGCTGGCATGACGGCTCGGTGATCGATTTTCTCGTTCTCCAAGATTGGATTAAGTCATCGCGTAAATCTTTGACCTTGGATGGCCACTCGCTAGGACGAACCCAAACTCAAGCGAGAGGACCGATTTCCCATGGACGCGAAGACCGGATCGATCGACAATGGCGGTTGCCCGATGGGCAGCGGCGGCGAGCGCGCGCTGCTCGGCCGCACCAACAAGGATTGGTGGCCGGAAATGCTGGCGACCGAGATCCTCAACCCCAACGGATCCTCCAACCCGATGGGCGCGGACTTCG
>JAFEEZ010000388.1 GCA_018240825.1 Pseudomonadota bacterium
AGCATATCCTCGGCGACCAGCGCCTGGCCATCGCACGCCGCTGATGCGCCGATGCCGATCACGGGAATGTCGCTGGTCTCGGTGATCTTGCGCGCGAGCGGTTCGACCACGCCTTCGACGACGACGGCGAACGCGCCCGCTTCCGCAACGGCTTTCGCGTCGGACGCGATCTTCGCTTCTTCCTCCTGTCCGCGGCCGCGCGCGCCATACCCGCCGAGCGCATTGATCGCCTGCGGCGTCAGCCCGACATGCGCCATCACCGGGATTCCGCGTTCGGTCAGGAATTTGATGGTCGGCGCCATCGCCGCGCCGCCTTCCATCTTGATCGCAGCACAACCGGTTTCGGCGAGCACGCGGCTGGCGCTGGCGAAGGCCTGTTGGGGCGACGCCTCGAAGCTGCCGAACGGCATGTCAACCACGACAACTGCGTGGTAACTGCCGCGCACTACCGCAGCACCGTGCGCAACCATCATGTCGAGCGTCACGGGCAGCGTCGATGGCAGCCCGTACACGACCTGCCCGAGCGAATCGCCGACCAGCAATATGTCGCAATGCGGGTCGAGCAACTGCGCCATCCGCACCGTGTATGCGGTCAGCATCACCAGCGGTTCGTCGGTTTTCCCCTCGACCTTGCGCCGCTGGATCGCGGGCACGGTCAGTCGTTTCATCGGCGCCGGCGTCGGATTGGCGCGACTGGTCGACGTGTCGATCGTGAAGGTCGTGGACATGGCGGCGCTCCTAGCTCCTTCGCCGACGCGCTGCCAGCGCCACGATGCCCTATGGCGGTCTGGCTTGACTCAATATAAGTTTTATATGACATTAAGTTTAGTGATTCACACATGAGGTTCGCTATGCCGTTCAAGGAAAAGATAGCCTGGATGTCCGTCGTCACGACGATCCTGGTATGGGGAGGATATTTCGGGTTCATGGCCGCGACCGGCGGGCGGATGCCCGGACCGGTCTATCTGGTCGGCTTCGTCGGCGCGGTGATCGTCCAGACGATCCTGGTAGTGGTCGCCAGCATCGTCACCGCCGTGCTGGCGCCAAAGGATGCCAGCGCCGGCAGCGACGAACGCGACCGAGAGATCGCACGGCGGGCCTATACGATCGCCTATCCCGTGCTGCTCACGCTGATCGTGTTCGTTGCCGCAAGCATGCATCTGGGCGCGACACCGCGGGACATGGCCTATGAAATCATGGCGGCGATAGTCATCGCGGAGATCGTTCATTACGGCGCGCAGATCATCGGCTATCGGAGCGGGCGGCATGGCTAAGCCGCCGCCCGGCCGCGTGGTCAATCAGATCCGCCTGCTGCGCTTCATGGCCGACGAAATGACGCAGGCCGAGCTGGGCGACCGGATCGGCCTGACGCGCCAGACGGTCGCGGCGATCGAGGCGGGGAAATACTCGCCCACGCTCGAAGCCGCGTTCCGCATCGCCCAGGTGTTCGGCAAGCCGCTCGACGAGGTGTTCCAGTGGGAGGCGTGACCTCCCCGCCTAGCGCGCGCCTATCCAGCCCTTCCTTGCCGCCATACCGGCGAACCACACCGAGAACAGCGCGATCAGCGCGATGACCGCCGGAAACGGCAACACCACGCTCGCGCCCTTGTGCGCGATGATATCGGTCGTCGCGAACAGATAGCCGAACATCACCATGACCGCGATCAGCGACAGCCAGAACAAGACGATCGAGCGCCGTTCCCGCAACAGCAGCGCCAGCGTGGCAAGCAACCCGCCGAACGTCGCGACCGCGTAAACATAGTTATACCATACGGGCATCGACGCGTAGAGCGCGCGGTCATAATCCGTCGCGGGGCCCATCGCCTCCGCCCCCAACCGGAATTGTTCGACGCAGGCATAAACGCCCATCGCGTTCCACGCGAGCAGCAACAGCGCGACGACCCAGAACCATGCCGGTGGTTTAACGCCGGTAGTCATTGTACCCCCTCCCCAAACGGTCGACGGAGACTGCGCTGGGACGAGAGAGATGACAAGCCTAGCCGAGCGCCGTTTCCCAGACCTCCCGCTTGAATCCGGCGAGCAGCACGCCGCCACCTTCGAGGATCGGTCGCCTGATCATCGACGGATGCGCCAACATCAGCACAATCGCCTTGTCGGCGTCGAGTTCGGCGCGATCGGCATCGGACAATTTGCGAAATGTCGTCCCGGCGCGATTGAGCACGGTCTCCCAGCCCAGCGCCGCAACCCAGCGCCGCAACGATTTTTCGTCGATTCCCGCTTTCTTATAGTCATGAAACTCGTAAGCCGCGCCCTTCGCGTCGAGCCAGGCCCGCGCCTTCTTGACGGTGTCGCAATTGCGAATGCCATAAAATACCAACATGTCAGGCCACCCGCCGTCGTACGCGCTAAAACGTGTACACACCTATCGCCGCCCAGGCCACGTTCAGCGTCGCGGACGGGATCGCGCCGTTATACCCGCTGTTGATGATGAAGCACGCCGCGCCGACGACGTTCATCCGCTGACAGGCGCGCGACCGCCCCGCGGTCCGCCCGACCGACAGCAGGATATGGGCGACGAGGATCTCCGCTACGCCGCCATCACGACCGGGTTGACAGCGACGCCGCCAGGCCTTGTGGGGTTCGCACTGCTATCGGACGATCGCCTTGGCCCATTTCCCTTCTCATTTCGATGTCGCCATCGTCGGTGCCGGCCATGGCGGCGCGCAGGCGGCGATCGCTTTGCGGCAGAATGGGTTCGCTGGCTCGATCGGTTTGATCGGCGATGAGGCTGAACTGCCTTATGAGCGCCCTCCCCTAAGCAAGGACTATCTGGCGAGAGAGAAGAGCTTCGAGCGCCTCCTGATCCGCCAGGCCGACTTCTGGCGGGCAAAGAACATAACGCTTATCCTCGGTAAGCGCGTCGCAGGCGTCAATGCCGACGCTCACGCCTTGGCGACCACCGAGGGTGATCGGATTGCGTACGGCAAGCTCGTCTGGTCAGCCGGCGGCGCACCGCGGCGATTGGCATGCCAGGGCCATGACCTTGCGGGCGTCCATGCCGTGCGCACCCGCGCGGACGTGGACAAGATCGAGAGCGAACTTGGCGCCGCCACGCGCATCGCGGTGATCGGCGGCGGATATATTGGCCTCGAAGCAGCCGCCGTTCTCACCAAACTCGGCAAGGAAGTCACCGTGGTGGAGGCAGCGGACCGCGTTCTCGCTCGCGTCGCCGGCGAGCCGTTGTCGCGATTCTACGAGGCCGAACATCGCGCGCATGGCGTGACTGTGCGCCTATCCGAGTCCGTCACTTCAATCGAGGGAGCCACGACAGCTTCGGGCGTTCGTCTTGCATCCGGCGAAGTCCTGCCGGCGGAGATCGTCGTGGTTGGCATCGGCATCGTGCCGGCGGTCCAGCCGCTGCTCGACGCCGGCGCCGCCGGCGGCAACGGCGTATCCGTCGACGACACCTGCCGCACGTCACTGCCTGACATCTATGCGATCGGCGACTGCGCGGAGCACGTCAGCCGTTTCGCCAATGGCGCGCGCATTCGATTGGAATCGGTGCAGAACGCGAACGACATGGCCAATTGCGCGGCAAAGGCGATCGTCGGACAAGTCTCCTCCTATGACGCGGTACCGTGGTTCTGGTCGAACCAATACGACCTCAAGCTTCAGACCGTCGGGCTGTCGACCGGGTACGACACGACGGTTACGCGCGGCGATCTCGTAACGCGCAGTTTCTCGGTGATCTATCTGCGGGAGGGCAAAGTGATCGCGCTCGACTGCGTCAACAGCGTGAAGGACTATGTTCAGGGGCGCGCGCTCGTCCTGGCCGGTGCGGAGATCGCGCCCGCCAAGCTTGCCGACACCTCCACCGCGCTCAAGGAGATGCAGGCGACCTGACCGCAGCGGATCCGTCGAAGATCAGCGCGGCCGATATTCGATCAGCGTCAGGGAAACATTGTCGCTGCCATCGCGCGCGAGCGCGTTGGCGAGCAACCGATCGGCAAGCGCGTCGATATTGTCGGCGGCGATATCGCCAGCCTCGAGCGAGCGCGACAGGCCATCCGAACAGAGCAAGACCCGATCGCCGGGCGC
>JAFEEZ010000389.1 GCA_018240825.1 Pseudomonadota bacterium
ACGCGCGCAAAAGCGCCAGCCGCGGCAGGCTATCCGGGCTACGGCGACGGTTTATCGGCGATAAACCAAGGATTGCGCGTCCCCCGGTGTCATGCCACCATCCGTGGTGAAGAGTCGCGACCGGGGAAAGACGCCGATTCTTCGGGGGACAGGGGGCATGCCGAGGGCGATTTTCGCCGCGATCGCGATGACAGCGCTGGTCGGCGCGATATGGCCGGCCGCCTCATCGGCGCGGCATCTGCCCAAGCGTCCGGTGGCGGAAGCGCGGTTCGGCCTGATCAACGCGCGCGCGCCCCGCATGGGGCCCAAGGTGGTCCGGCGCGGCGGCTATACCGCGTTGGCCGGCATGGTTCGGCCTCGCTTCTTCAAGGGCATGACCGACATCTATCCGATCGCGAGCGCCGGGCTGCACGTGTCGATCGGCAGCCGCTATTTCGCGCGGCCCAATTACTGGAACACGGTGGAGGAGGCGAGCCGGGGTACGATCGTCAACCCGCAATGGCGCGGCGGCGGCGGCGTATCGACCGGATTTCGCCGGCGTACGTGGGCGCTGACCGCGGGCTATGACGCGGAGGTGCTGCCCAGCCTGGTCGTCGGGATCGAAGGCGGGGCATTGAAGGGACGGGCGATCAGCCCGGGACCGCGCGGACGCGCGTACCGGCTGCGCGACCGCACGCTCAACCGGGAGGGCGTCAACCCGATCGCTACGCTGGCGATCCGTTACGCGTTTTAGTTGGTCGCGGCGCTGGCCAGCGGCGCAGTCGCGCTCCTAACGAACCAGCCCGATCCCGCCGACCGGTTGGGTCGTCGCGCTCGAAAGAAAAGACCAGCCAGCGCTAGCGGTAATTGAAGCTGACGCTGATCCGGTCCTGCTTCGCCGCATTGGGCGTCACTTCGTGCCGCAGCCAGCTTTCCCACAAAAACACGCTGCCCGCCGCGGGCTCGACATAGACGAAGGTGTCGGGTCGCGACGGCGCCGCCATCATCATCGGCAGCCGCGGGTCCTCGAGCCGAAGCGCCCCCGATCCCGGCGGTACGGCGATATAGACCGTGCCCGACACCACGCTGTGCGGGTGGATATGCCCCGAATGCGCGCCGCCGGGCTTGAGGACGTTGACCCATAGGCTGTCGAGCTTGAGCTTCCTGGCCGTCTCGAACCCGGCCGCTTTGGCGAACGCCGCGACGTGGCGGTCGAGCAGCCGGACCAAATCGGCGAAGCGCGGGTCGCGTTGGGGCAAATCGTTGAGCGACGCGTAGGACGTATAGCCGCGATAGCCATGCTCCTTCGACCAGCGTTGACCGGCCTTGTCCTCCGCCGCCAGACCGCGGCACGCATCGGCCAGCTCGTCGACCAGCGCGTCGTCGCCGAGCGCCGCGTCGTAGAAGTGCGTCGCGAAGAGCGTGCGGACGGTCATCCCTTTTATACCTCTTGCGCAGCGTTCGCCGGGGAAGCGTGGAAGTGAGCGGGCGTCATTTGCCGTCTCCCAGCCGCAACGCCAGGTCGTTCATAAACCGGACGTCATCGCCTTTCGCCAGCCAGTCCGCCTCCGCGGCGATCGCGCCGAGCAGGTCGGTCAGCGGTTCGATCTCAGCTTTCGCGTAATTGCCCAGCACGTGCCCGGTCACGCGATCCTTGTGCCCCGGATGCCCGATGCCGATCCGCACGCGGCGGAACGCGTCGCCGATGTGCTGGACGGTCGACCGCATGCCGTTGTGCCCCGCGGTGCCGCCGCCGCGCTTCACCCGGACCTTGAACGGGTCGAGGTCGAGCTCGTCGTAGAATACCGTCACGTCCTCTGGCGCGAGCTTGTAGAAGCGCATCGCCTCGCCGATCGACCGGCCGCTTTCGTTCATGAAGGTCGCGGGCTTGAGCAGGATGATCTTCTCGCCGCCGATCCGCCCTTCCTGCGTCCAGCCCTGGAAATGCTTCCTGACGCTGCCGAAGTCATGCACCTCGGCGATCGCGTCGGCCGCCATGAAGCCGACGTTATGGCGATGCATCGCATATTGCGCGCCGGGATTCCCCAGGCCGACCCAGAGTTGCATGGCGTGTTCCTAGACGCGAAAGGGGCGCGCGATCCAGTCGATCGCGCGCCCCTCGCAATGTTTCGCAGTCGCGAAGCCGATGTTACTCGGCGCTCGCCTCGCCCTCGGCGGCAGGAGCTTCCTCGCCACCTTCGGCAGTCGCGGCTTCGGCTTCGGCAGCCTCGACCTCGGCGACATGCTCTTCGTGCGCAGCCTCGGCCAGCGCAGCCTCTTCGGCCGCCTGCTCGATCGCCTCGGACTTGAGCGCCGACGGGGCCACGACCGTCGCGATGGTGAAGTCGCGGTCGTCGATCGCCGGCTTGGCGCCCTTGGGCAGGTTGACGTTCGAGATGTGGACCGAATCGCCCACTTCGAGGCCCCTGAGCGAGATGGTGATCTCGCTGGGGATGTCGGCCGCGTCGACGATCAGCTCGAGTTCGTGGCGGACGACGTTGAGCACGCCGCCGATCTTGAGCCCGCGCGATTCCTCCTCATCGACGAAGTGCACCGGCACGTTGACGTGCACCGTCGCGTGTTCGCTGATGCGCAGGAAGTCGACGTGGAGCGGACGATCGGTGACGACGTCGAACGCGACGTCCTTGGGCAGCGTGCGGGTCGGCTTGCCGCCCACGTCGATCATGACGACCGTGTTCATGAAATGCCCGGTGCCCAGCGCGCGGACCAGCGCCTTTTCCTCCACGTGGATCGAGACGGGGTCCTGCTTCATGCCATAGATGACGGCGGGCACGCGGCCTTGGCGGCGCAGATCACGCGAGGCTCCCTTGCCTCCACGGTCACGCGTCTCGGCGGCGAGCGTCAGTTGGTCGCTCATGATGTTCTCCGAAATGCTTGGTTCAGTGGATTTCCGCGTCACGCCTCCAGGGATGACCACGCCGCGGAAGCGCGCGCCCCTAGCGGAAAGGGGGCGCGGACGCAAGGCATAGGCGGCGTGGGCTTTAGATGGTGCAGAAACCGTCCCGTTTCCGCGCAAGCTCAGACTCGACTCTTGCGAGAATTATGAGCAGCTTATCCGGCAACTGGGGAGTTAACATGCGATTCTTGATCGTGGTAGCGGCATTGTCCGGTATTCTTGGGGTAATGCCGGCATCGGCCCAGACCCAGACTATTGTGCAACATGACAATGAAATGCTCATGTTCGGCCTGGCCAAATTCGATCCGGCTCTCGGAACACTAAACGCGGTCACGCTGAAGATCGATATCAACAAGTCGAACTTCAATCAGCTGTACAGCACGACCGCGGGCGCCGGCAATTACGGAGTCAGCTGGACCTCGAACGGCGTCTGGTCGCTGACAAATGCCGTTACCGGGAACTTGTCGGTTGCATTGACGGGATCGGGCAGCGCCACCGTCAATGTTGTTGACGGGCCGTCCTTCGCGTACGGCTACTTCTCGATCTTCAATGTTGCCGGCAGCCAGACCTTCGCGTTGAATCCTGCCAATTTCATTGCGTCCGGCCAGTCCAATCGGTTCGTGCTGGACGGCTTTTACCAAGGTATGAACCTGCCGGACGCGAGTGATACGACGTTTGCCTTGCCGCCCGATTTCCTCGTGCGTCGCGTCGTCGGAACGTGTGGCGGCGGGATACATACGGGGGAGGATTTCTGCGGTACCACCGCCTACACCCTGACCTACGATTACACGCCCCGTGCGGTTGGCGGCGTCCCCGAACCGGCGACCTGGGCGATGATGCTGATCGGCTTCGGGGCGGTCGGCGGGGCGATGCGGCGGCGGCGCGGGTCAGTTTCGCCTGACCGGGCGTCACTGAACGCGCTCTACCTTCAGCCCCTTCGCCTTGAGCAACTCCGGGATCGCGTCTTTCCCCCCCAGATGTCCCGCGCCGACCGCGACGAGAACCTTGCCGGGTCGGCCCATCCGCGCGGCGATCCAGTCGGCCCAGCGGCGGTTGGCGGCGGTGACGAGGAAGGGGCGCAGTTCCTTCGACGGACCGGCCCTGTCGATCGCGGCGAGGTCGCCGGTCGCCCATGCGTCATAGGTCGTGTCGTAGTCCGCGCCGTCGAGGCTTTCGTCGAACATCCGCGCCTGGAGCTGCGGCGGCAACATGTCGAGCGCGCGGAGTTGGTCGCCGGGCTTTTCCAGCGCGGTCCGCTGCCTGCCCCGGAACGCCTTCCACAATTGCGCGTCGACCCCGTTCTTCGCCGACGCGCGCGAATTGAGCGCGTCGCCGGTCGCCAGCATCGCCGCCGCCGCCCAGTCCTTGTAGCCGTCGAACGCGTCGCCCGGCTGCCCGGTCCGCTCGATCGCGCGGGCCAGCGCATCCTGCCGGTCGGCGCCGACGCGCTGGGCGAGCGGCGGCAGCCCCGGCGCCTTGCCGATCGCGTCGAAATCGCCCGGCGCGGTCGGATCGGTTTCGAGCACCAGCTCGTCGGCATCCATCGCACGGTCGACCGCCTCGGTCCGCCAGTCGATCCGCGGCGGCAGCAGGTGGATCGATCCCATCAGCCAGACCGTCGTATCGCCGTCGCTGATACGCCATAGCGGCGCCCTGGCCGGCTCGCGCGCCAACGGGCACGCGGTCAATGCGCCGGCCAGCGCGACCAGCATCAGGGCGCGAAGAAGCTTCAATAGCGGACTCGCGTCGCGGTCAGCTTCAATGCCTTCAACTGCTCGATCACGCTGCGCGGCCCAGCCAGATGCCCGGCGCCGACCGCGACGAACACCGTTCCCGGCTTCGCCATCCGCGCCTTGATCCACTGCGCCCAGCGCGCGTTGCGGTCGTAGAGCAGGGTCTTGGCCAGTTCGGGCGTGTCCTTGACCCCGTCGTTCATCAGCTTGCCGAGCGTGGCCGGATCGCCGCGCGACCAGGCGCCGACCATGTCGTCCATCGTCGCCGCGAGCTTGGGCAAGTCCTTCAGCGTCGATTCGAGGAACTTGACCTGCGTGGGTCCGGACAGGCCGGCGAGATAGCCGATCTGCTGCTCGGGGGTTTCGAGGCCCGTGATCGTCTTCTTTTCGGCCGTCGCGGCAGCGGTCAGCACGCTTTCGGGGCCGCTCGCGGGGTCATAGCCGAGCTTGAGCAGCGGCATCAGCGACAGGTTGGTCGCGACCAGCCACGGCTGCGCGCGGTCGAACAGTGCCGACGGCATGCCGAGATCGGCGAGCGCTTTCAGATAGACCGGCCGGTCTCGGGCGGGCAGACGTTCGGCCAGGGTCGGGCCGGTCGCCGCGAATCCCCGCGCCATCACCAGCGACTGCATCTTTTCGGGCGTCGGCTGGACCATTTCGAGCACCAGTTCGCCCGACGCATCGAACGCCTTTTTCACCCCCTCGTCGAACCATGACAGCCCGGGCTTGAGCAGGTGGACCGTGCCGAACAGATAGATCGTCGTGTTCTTGTCCTTCACGACCCACAAAGCGGGATCGGCGTCGGTCATGGCGACCGTCGGCGACGGCTGCGGAACTGGCAGGGTGGGGGTTGGCGCGGAAGTCTGCGCGGCGGCGGCGCCGGCGACGATGATTCCGAGCGCGAGAAGCAATCTACGGAGCATGGCGGTCCTTTTCGGTAGAACCGACAATAGATAGCCGAATAGCGATGACCAAGAGGTGAGCAAGCCGGCAGCAACATAAACCGTTCCCCCGCATAGGCGGAGGTCCAGAGTCGCGAGCGTCACCGCATATAAACTGGACTCCCGCCTTCGCGGGAGAACGAGGCTTGGCATTGACCGTGCGCCGCCCCTGCGCCAGAGCGTGCCGCACTGCACCATGACCCAGCCGCTCTCCTTTCAGCGCATGATCCTGACGCTTCACGATTACTGGAGCGAGCGCGGCTGCCTGATCCTCCAGCCCTACGACATGCGGATGGGGGCGGGGACGTTCCACACCGCGACGACGCTCCGCGCGCTCGGGCCGGACCCGTGGAACGCCGCGTTCGTCCAGCCGTGCCGCCGCCCGACCGACGGGCGCTATGGCGAGAACCCCAACCGCCTCCAGCATTATTACCAGTACCAGGTTATCCTGAAGCCCAGCCCGCCCGATTTGCAGGAACTGTATCTGGGCAGCCTCGCGGCGATCGGCATCGACACCGCCAACCACGACATCCGCTTCGTCGAGGACGACTGGGAATCGCCGACGCTCGGCGCCTGGGGTCTGGGCTGGGAAGTGTGGTGCGACGGTATGGAGGTGACGCAGTTCACCTATTTCCAGCAGATGGGCGGGTTCGACTGCAAACCGGTGGCGGGCGAACTGACCTACGGCCTCGAACGGCTCGCGCTGTATTTGCAGAACAAGGACAGCGTCTACGACCTCGCGTTCAACGATGCGGGCGTGACCTATGGCGACGTCTTTCTCGAAAACGAGAAGGAAATGTCGAAGTGGAATTTCGAGGTCGCCGACACCGACACCTTGTTCGACCTGTTCAAGAAGGCCGCGGCCGAGTGCGAGAATTGCCTGGCGCACCAGTTGCCGATCCCCGCTTACGAACAGGCGATCGAGGCGAGCCACATCTTCAACCTCTTGAACGCGCGGGGCGTGATCTCGGTCGCCGAGCGCCAGGCCTATATCGGCCGCGTCCGCGACCTGGCGAAGGGCGCCTGCGCGGCATGGATGGACAAGAACGGGTGGAGCGCCTGATGGCGGACTTCCTCCTCGAACTTCGCTCCGAGGAAATCCCCGCGCGGATGCAGGACAAGGCGCGCGACGACCTCGCGCGGTTGTTCGCGGCCGAGCTGGAGAAGGCGGGCTTGCGCGCCGATGCGATTGTCATCTTCGCGACCCCGCGCCGCCTCGCGCTGATCGCGCGCGATCTGCCCACCGAAACCGCCGCGGTGTCGGAAGAAATGAAGGGCCCGCGCGTCGGCGCGCCGCCGCAAGCGCTCGAAGGCTTCCTGCGCAAGACCGGTCTGGCTGAAGACCAATTGGTCGAACGCGACGGCGTACTGTTCGCGGTGATCGACAAGCCCGGCCGCGCCACCGCCGACGTGCTGGCCGAGGCGATCCCGGCGATCGTCCGCCAATTCCCCTGGCCCAAGTCGATGCGCTGGGGCGAGGCGTCGCTCAGTACCGAGAGCCTGCGCTGGGTCCGCCCGCTGCACGGCATCGTCGCTCTGTTCGGCGAGGACGTGGTCGAGGTGGAGATCGCCGGCGTGCGCTCCGGCGCCGCCACCGTCGGCCATCGCTTCCATCATCCCGGCGTCATCACGATCGGATCGGCGGCGGATTACGAGGAGAAACTGCGCGCCTGCCACGTCATCGTCGACCAGGACGAGCGCCGCGCGATCATCCGCGACCGCGCCACCGCGCTAGCGGCCCACGCGGGTCTTGAACTGATCGACGACGAGGGGCTGGTCGCCGAGAATGCCGGGCTGACCGAGTGGCCGGTGCCGCTACTCGGCCGCTTCGACGAGGCGTTCCTCGCGGTGCCGCCCGAGGTGATCCAGCTCACCGCGCGCGTGAACCAGAAGTATTTCGTGTGCCGCGACGGCGCGGGGAAACTCGCCAACGCGTTCGTCTGCACCGCGAATATCGACGCGGCGGACGGCGGCGCGAAGATCGTCGAGGGCAACCGCAAGGTGCTCGCCGCGCGGCTGAGCGACGCGCGCTTTTTCTATGACACCGACCTCAAGGTGCCGTTGGAGGACCAGGCGAAGAAGCTTGAGAAGATCGTGTTTCACGAAAAGCTCGGCACGGTGGCGGACAAGGTCGAGCGTGTGGCAAAGCTGGCGCGGTGGCTGGTTGAGGAAGGTATAGTCAAATCTCCCTCTCCCCTTGTGGGAGAGGGAAGGGGCCCGCTCGCGTCAGCGAGCGGGAAGAGTGAGGGGGACTTGCAAGCGACCTCGCCCGCGACTCCCCCTCACCCTTCCGCGGCTACGCCGCTCCCTCCCTCTCCCACAAGGGGAGAGGGAAAGCAGCCTCACGCCCCCGCTTCCTCCTCGAACG
>JAFEEZ010000038.1 GCA_018240825.1 Pseudomonadota bacterium
CCAATTCTCCGGCAAGCCATTCGGTCGTCACCAGCGCGTCCATCGGCCGACCTTAGCCTTATCAAGCCGCTCGAGGAAAGGCCGCCGGTCGTTGCTTTGCGCGGCTGGCGGCCTAAATGTCGCCCATGACTCCGAAACATCTCGGCCAGCCGAGCACGCTCCCCGCGTCGCCCGAAGAAGCGGTGCTCGATTACGTCCCCAATCCGCGCCCCGGTCGCCCCTATCTGGTGCGCTTCACCGCGCCGGAATTCACGTCGCTATGCCCGGTAACCGGCCAGCCCGATTTCGCTCACCTGGTGATCGACTATGTGCCGGGCGACAGCATCGTCGAATCCAAGTCGCTCAAACTGTTCCTCGGCAGTTTCCGCAACCATGCCGCATTTCACGAAGATTGCACGGTGGGGATCGGCGAACGGCTGGCCGCCGAGATGAAGCCGCGATGGCTGCGTGTCGGCGGCTATTGGTATCCGCGCGGCGGGATGCCGATCGACATATTCTGGCAGTCCGGGCCGGCGCCCGACGGACTGTGGCTGCCCGATCAGGATGTGCCGCCCTATCGCGGCCGGGGATAGCTTCTTCGCGCGGCTAACGCAGGTCAGCACGATTCCTTTGTTGCAATGCAGCAAAGACGCAACCATCTTTCTTTCAATCCGTTCATGGAGGTGTGAGTCGCGGGAAAAATCCTGCTTTTGCTGAATAGAAGGTTTGAAATGGCCACGTCGTTTGTCCAGCCGCGTACACGGCATATCGCCCTCATCGGTAATTTCCTGCCCCGTCAATGCGGCATCGCGACATATACGACCGACACCTATGCGGCGTTGACCGATCGCTTTTCGGATTTGCAGGTCGACGTTTACGCGGTGAACGATCGACCGCAGGGGTACGATTATCCCGCGGCGGTCAGCGGCGCGATCGCGCAGGAAGACCGTCTGTCCTACCTCGCCGCGGCGCGCGACATCGAGACGAGCGGCGCGCAGGCGGTATGGGTTCAGCACGAATATGGCATTTTCGGCGGTTCGGCCGGTGAACATATCCTGGCGCTGCTCGATCGGCTAACCGTGCCGGTCATCATCACGCTGCATACCGTGCTCGACCAGCCCAACGACGACCAGCGCCGGGTCATGGACGGGCTGCTCCAGCGTGCCGCCAAGGTGATCGTGATGGCTGAAATCGGCCGCGACATCCTGGTTCGGGTTTATGGGGCCAATCCCAAGGCGATCATGATGATTCCGCACGGCGTGCCCGATCGCGATCTGGTCGACCCCGACAGCATGAAGCCGCGTTTCGGCTGGCGGGCGCGCAAGGTGCTGCTGACGTTCGGCCTGCTCGCGCCGAACAAGGGGATCGAAAGCGTTATTTCCGCAATGCCGGCGGTGGTCGCGGCCAATCCCGACGCGCTTTATGTCGTGCTCGGCGCAACGCATCCGAATCTGGTGGCGCATGAGGGCGAGACGTATCGCGACCGGTTGAAGAGGCTCGCCGCGGATCGCGGCGTGGCCGATCACGTCCGGTTCATTGACGGCTTCGTCGAGCACGAAGAACTGCTCGACTATCTTCAGGCCGCCGACCTGTATGTTACGCCCTACACCAACCCGCAGCAGATCACGTCGGGCACGCTCAGCTACGCGGTCGGGGTGGGCAAGGCGGTCGTGTCCACGCCCTATATCCATGCAACCGAAATCCTCGCCGACGGGCAGGGCGTGCTGGTCGATTTCGGCGACGTGGATGGCTTCGCGCGAGAGATTGCGCGGCTGCTGTACGATGATGGAGACCGCGCCGAGCTGTCGCGTCGAGCCTATGCGCGGGGCCGGACAATGATCTGGCCGCGCCTGGCGGAAACCAGCATGGCCGCAATCGACGCGATCGTCGCCGCGCGCCCTCGGCGGATCAAGACCGCGCCGGCGCTTCCCGCGCTCCAGCCCAGCATCGCGGCGGTCGAACGGATGAGCGATGCGACGGGCATGTTCCAGCACGCGATCCTGTCGGTGCCCGATCGCCGCCACGGCTATTGCATCGACGACAATGTCCGCGCGCTGATGCTGATGAGCGCGATCCCCGGTCTGGACGATCAGGTCCGCGACAAGTGGATGACGGTCTATGCGGCGTTCGTTCAATATGCGTGGAATCCCGACGTGCGGCGTTACCGCAACTTCATGCGGTTCGATCGTAGCTGGTGCGAGGACGTGGGGTCGGAGGATTCGAACGGCCGGACCCTGTGGGCGCTCGGCGTTACCGCCAAGCGCGCCGCGATGGCCAAGCATCGCGACTGGGCGTTGCGGTTGTTCGACGAAACCGCGAGCCTCGCGTTCGAACTGATCAGTCCGCGCGCGCAGGCGTTCGCGATGCTCGGCGCGGCGGCCATTCTGGGCGCGCATCCGGGACATCAGCTCGCGCGCAACATTCTCGAACGCTTCTCCGCGGATTTGCTGGCGTTGCTGGAAGACGCGCGACGGCCGGAATGGGGATGGTTCGAAATCGTGTTGGCCTATGACAACGCGCGATTGCCGGAGGCGCTGATTCGCGCCGGGATGGCGCTCGACCGCGACGACTTGCTCGCGGCCGGGCTCAACACGCTGGACTGGATTGTCCAGCAACAGACCAGCCCCGAGGGCCGGTTCCGCGCCGTGGGCACGGAAAGCTTTGGCCGTCCATATGAAGCGCCGCTCGCCTTCGACCAGCAACCGCTGGAGGCGCAGGCGACGATCGACGCCTGCGCGGCGGCGTTCAAGGCGACAGCCGACGACAAGTGGCGCGAAGAAGCGGCGCGCGCCTATCGCTGGTATCTGGGACAGAACGACCTCGATCTGCCGCTGGCGACGGCGGGGGACGGCGGCTGTTTCGACGGTCTGATGCCGCACGGCCTGAACCGGAATCAGGGCGCCGAATCGATTTTGGCGCTGCAATTGGCGAGTTGCGCCATTTCCGCTCTTGGAAAAGCGAGCGTAACCGTGGCAGGGACGCAGCGCGCCGTCGCGTAGCAACGACACGCGGCGCCGCTTGGACGAATTACAAGCGGGGCTCCCTCGTTGCTCGATATCTTTACGCACCGTTTGCGGCTGTACGCCGATCCCTCGCGCGTCGTGGTGCGGCCGTTTCATATCGGTTGGGCGCCGGGCGGCGTGTCGTCGGGACGGACCGAACGGTTGGTGGGCGAGGTGCTGGAGCTGAGCCCGCAGCAGACGCACGAAGAGCTGGAGGTCGTGCTCAAGGATTTCGAGGCGCGGCACTGGCAAACGCGGCGCGTGTTCATGACGCGGTACGACGAGATCGAGGAGCTGATGGGCCTCGACGGGCGCGAGATCGGCGATGAGAAGCGCCAGCTTATCGGCGCCTATTTCTGCCACGAATACAGTTACGCCGCCGCAGCCTTGATGAACCCCAGCGCGGTGCCGCATTTCGACCAGTCGGGCATGCCCAAGGGGTCGATGCGAATCCTGATGTCGCTGCGCGCAGTGGGCGAAGGGCACATTTCGTCGGTCGCCTTCCGCGAGGGCATCATCACGGCGAAGAATGAGCTGAAACTCGCGCCCGAGCCCCCGTTCGCCACCGCCGCCGACGTCTATGGCAGCGACGAGGATCATATCCCGTGCGGTCCCGTCACGGTGCACCGCCACCGCGATTCGACGCTGTCGGGCACGGTCATTTTCCCGATAACCGAGGCGCAGTCGAAGGGCCTCGAAGACCTTCGCCTCGTCCAGTTCCATCATGAGGACGGCGAGATCGAGTGGCTCGGCACCTATACCGCGTATAACGGGTCGCAGATCCAGTCGGAGCTGCTGCGGACCCGCGATTTCCGGGCGTTTGACCTGGTGCCGATGACGGGACCGGCGGCGCGCAACAAGGGTATCGCCCTGTTCCCGCGCAAGATCGGCGGGCGCTACATGGCGATCGGGCGGCAGGACGGCGAGAATTTGTTCCTGCTCGATTCGGACCGGCTGACGCATTGGGAAGAGGGCGTCCGCATTCTCGAGCCGCATTATCCGTGGGAGCTGGTCCAGATCGGCAATTGCGGACCGCCGATCGAGCTTGATGAGGGCTGGTTGCTGCTGACTCACGGCGTGGGCGCGATGCGCAAATATTCGATCGGCGCGGCGCTGCTCGACAAGGATGATCCGTCGAAGGTGATCGGTCGGACGCCCCAGCCGATTCTGGCGGCGGCGGACGAGGACCGTGAGGGCTATGTTCCCAATGTGGTCTATTCGTGCGGCGCGATCCGCCACGGCGATCGCCTGTTCCTGCCCTATGGCGTCGCCGACAGCTCAGTCGCGTTCGCGTTCGTCCCGATCGCGGGGCTGGTCGCCTCGATGGTCTAGCGCGCTGCTCGCTGCGCGTAGCGATAAAGCAGCGCGGTGAGCGCGACGAACAGCAACGTCCCGCCGATCAGCGCCGGCGCCGCGAACCCGTCGCCGACGACGGCGAGCGGACTGTCGGCGCCCGACGCGGCGACGATCCCGGCAAAGGCGACGCCCCACAGGCTCTCCCCGACGATCATGCCGGTCGCCGTCAGCACACCGAGCCGCTTGGCGAATTCCGGATTGCGCGTGCGGTCGGCCCAGCCGTCATAGAACCAGCCGATCACCGCACCGATCACCACCGGCAGGATCACAGCCATCGGCAGGTAGATGCCGATGCCGATCGCGAGCGGGGGCAGGCGCAGCCGCTTGAGCGCGCCGAGCGCTTCGTCCATCGCGATGAAGATCAGGCCGGCGGCTGCGCCC
>JAFEEZ010000390.1 GCA_018240825.1 Pseudomonadota bacterium
GACCCGATGAACCCGGCGGCGACGATGCTGAGCGGGTCGATCAAGGGCGATCCGAAGGAGCTGCTCGGCCCGCAGAGCTACCCCTATACCGCGCGCGCCGGCGACACGATGGAGGGGCTGGCCGAGCGCTTCCTCGGCAATCGGATGAAAGCGTATCAGCTGGTGCGCTACAACGGACTCAAGGCGCCCGTTACGCTGGCCGCCGGACAAGAATTGCGTATTCCCGGCGAGCCGCCGCGCCCCGAGCCGGTCCGCCGCGTCGAGCCCGAGCCGGCCAGACCCGTCGCGACGACTCCCGTAGCACCCAAACCCAGGGTGGTGACGCCGAAACCCGCCACGCCCGTCGCCCCCGGAATCAATCCGGTCGCCGCGCGCCAGCTGCGCACCGCCGGGCTCGCAGCGCTCAATCAAGGCAATGTCGACCGCGCCGTCGGGCTGTTGCGCCGGGCGAAACAGCTCGATCCCGCCAACGCGCTGATCGCGCGCGATCTCGCGCGCGCCGAACGCATAGCCGCCACGGTGCGGGCGCGAAAGTGACGGCGACAGGAATGTTTAAGGCTTTGATCCTATGGCGATCCGCGGACCCGCAGGGGGCACGCGTAATATGACGATTCCCGGCGCCATGTTGGGTCGCTACCGGATCGACGGTCGCCTCGGCGAAGGCGCGATGGCCGACGTCTATCGCGCGCACGACCCCGATATCGGCCGCACCGTCGCGATCAAGGTCCTCAAGCCCGAATTTGCCCGCGATCCGGAGCTCGCTGCGCGGTTTCTGCGTGAAGCGCGCGCCGCTGGGGCGCTCAGCCACGCCAATATTGCGACGATCTACGACGTCGGCGAAGCGCAGGGCGCCGCCTATATCGCGATGGAGCTGGTCGACGGCCAGCCGCTCGACGTCGTGCTCCAGAATCACGGCCGTATGCCGTACGAGCGCGTCCTCGCGCTCGGCGAACAGCTCGCCGCGGCGCTCGCTTATGCGCATCGCGCGGGCGTGGTGCACCGCGATATCAAACCATCGAACATCCTGCTCTCAGCGGACGGCAAAACCGCAAAATTGCTCGATTTTGGCGTCGCCCGCGTCGGCGAGATGGACGCCGCGACCGCCGATCGCAAATTCGCGCAGACGCAGGTCGGCCAGTTGATCGGCACGCCGCGCTACATGAGCCCCGAACAGGCGCTCGGCATGCCGGTCGATGCGCGCTCGGACCTCTTCTCGCTCGGCGTCGTGCTTTACGAAATGATTACGGGCAAGGTCGCGTTCCCGGGCACGGCGCTCGCGACGTTGGCGATCCAGATCGCGCAGGAAAAGGTCGAACCGATCGATCGCAGCACGGGCGGGTGCCCGCCGGGGTTGCGCTTCATCATTGACAAGCTGCTCGCCAAGAAGCCGGAGCAGCGCTTTGCGGACGGCGACGCGCTCGCCGCCGCGCTGGCGCGCGAGATCGCAGCAGAAGGCGAGAAGCCGGCGGGCAAGCGCGGGCTGCCGCTGCGCATCAAATTGCCGCTTGCGCTCGCTGCGGTCACCGCGGTCGCGCTGGTCGCGTGCGTGACCACAACGCTTCGCCGCGAGCGTCAGACGCTCGAGCACATGGCGATCGTCTCGGGCAAATCGACTGCGGTGTTCGTCACCAACAACGCCGCGGTGCTCGCCGCCGAAAACGCCGGACTGCCCGCCGATCAACAGGACTGGTCAGCGCTCCAGGCATTTGCCGTCTCGGCCAGCAAGGACCCGGCGATCCGCGACCTGGTGGTCGTCGACATGGGGGGTATCGTTCGCGCCGCGGGCGATGCGAGCCTGGTCAGCAAACGCTACGTCCAGCCGGTCGGCGAGCCGCTAATGGAGGCGACGGACGGCACGCAAGTGGCCTCGGCCGCCGATCGCGGCCGTGGCGCCGGAATCCGTTTCCTTCAGCCAATCAGATATGCCGGCGCTGAGTTCGGCCGCGTCGATCTGGTGGTCAAGCGTGCCGCGCTCGACGCTGCGCTAGACAGCGCGCGCACCTCGCTGCTGCTATTGTCGGCGGTGGTGATGCTGGTCGTGCTGCTGATCGGCTATCTTAGCGGCGCGCTGGTCGCCCGGCCGCTCGCCCGGTTGCGCAAGGCGCTCGACGCGGCGGCCGAGGCGCAGTTCGCGTTGCGCATCTCGCACCATCGCCGTGACGAATTCGGGGCGGCGTTCGATGCGTTCAATCGCGCCGCGGCGGCGGTCGAGCCGCGACTCGCCGCCAGCGGAGGGGAAAGCGATGAAGCCATGGTCCGCGCGACGGTGATCGCGCCCCGCAAGGCCGCCTGACGGAGCGCGCAGGATGTTCATGCTTCAGCTCTTCGACTCGGCCGATGAAGTCCAGCCGATTGACGCGCGGCTGATCCGTGAGGGGTTGATGCGGATCGGCCGGGACAGCGCCGCCGACTGGTCGATCGCGGATCCCGATTGCGAGCTGTCGCGCGCGCACTGCGAACTCTCGGTCGCCGATGGCGAGCTGACCTTGCGCGCGCTCGGCGCCAACGGCGTGTTCGACGACAAGACCGGCGAGCGTTTCCCCGACGCGGTCGAGGTGGCGATGCCGATTCCGTCGACTCTGCGGTTCGGGCGGTTCCGGCTGAAAGCGAGCCTCGCTCCGCACGGTGACGAACCGGTCGATGCGGCGCGGACAATGGTGATGACGCCGCCGCTGGGCAGTTCGACCGCGGTGCCAGACGATTGGAGCGACGGCAGTGTCGTCGTGCCGAGCGTCAACGGCTCGCTGCTCGAAGCGTTTTGCGAAGGCGCC
>JAFEEZ010000391.1 GCA_018240825.1 Pseudomonadota bacterium
ATGGTCGGTATCCCGGCGCGCGCGACGATGGTCGAGGGCAGGGGCGAGAAGCCGTTCCTCGCCTATGGCACGCCGTGCAGCGAGCAGTTCGATCCGCAGACGCAGAAGCTCGAGCTGATGCGCTGCGAGATCGAGACGCTGCGCAAACGGCTCGACGAACTGCTCGCCGAGCAAGAGGACCACCGCGATCGTGCGTAAGTGGGGACGGTAACGCCATTCCCCTTGTCGGCGGGTCGCCAGCCGAGCCAGATCGGGTTCGAGCGCCTCGAACTTACCCGCATCCTCGACCTGTATGGCCGGATGGTCGCGGCGGGGCATTGGCGCGATTACGCGATTGAATTCAGCCGCGACGCCGCCGTTTTCGCCGCGTTCCGCCGTACCGCCGAACGGCCTGAGATACGGATCGAGAAACGTCCCGACCTGCGCAACAAGCAGGGCATGTGGGCGCTGGTCAACGAAGCGGGCACGGTGCTCAAGCGCGGCCACGAGCTCGGCCCGGTGCTGGCGCCGGTCGAACGGCGGCTAATGAAGCTGATCGAGAAATAGCGTCTTGGGCGAATTGATCGGCGATTTGCTCGAACTGGCCTTTATGGAGGCATGGGTCGATATCGTGCGGGCGACGCGTGGGCGTTTCGGGCTCGCTGCAGCAATCGTGGTCGGGCTCGCGCCCGTCGCGATGATCGCACTGGCGATCTGGCTGATCATTCTCCTCCTGAGCTGATAAAAAAACACCCGGCGGTCCGAGAACCGCCGGGCGAGGGAATCGCTCGTGACCAAGCGAAAAGGTTAGACGGTCGCGACCTGCGCCGGGGGCAGGCGGTTCGCCAACCCGCCGCCCAGCATCCCGACCACCGAGCGCCGCATCGGCTGCCAGAACGCCGACAGCATCAGCAGCGCCGATCCGATCACCAGCGCGGTGAACGCCATCGACAGCTCGACCGCGCCGGCCTGGTGGAACAAGGTCGACAGCGCATAGAGTACGTAAGCGAGGCTCGACACGAGCAGCGCCCGGCGGTCGATCGCCAGCGCGATGATCGCGAACACGACGTACAGCGCCATCACGATCACGGCCTGAACCGCGCCGATATCGCCCTCGAACACGCCGAGCATGTGGAAAATCGGGTGGGCGATCATTGGCGCGGCGGCGAGGTGCAGCCAGAACGCGACGTCGCTGCGCCGCGTCCTGCGCTCGCGGTCCGACCCGTCCCACCGCATCGCCAGCGCGAAGGTCGCTACGCCGCCTACCAGCACCAGCGGGAAGATCGCATTCTCGCTGGCGTGAGTCGCCGCGAAGAACAGGCCGACGCCGACGCCGACACAGGCGGCCGCGCCGACCGCGACGGTAATCGGCACCATGAAGCGCCGCCAGTGCAGCCACGCCGCGCCGCCGGTGATGAGCGCGATGCCCGACCCGACCAGCGCGTTGGTGCGGTCGGACCAGTCGGGATCGATATCGACCAGGGCGCCGATCATCGTCGCGGCGACTCCGCCGACAAACGCGATCAGCAGGATGATGCTCGGCAACGCCATGCGCCGCACCCGCGTGAAATATTCGGCAAGCCCCCATGCCGCCGCGGCCACCGCCGCGCCCGCCAGCGCGTGGTTGAACCAGTCGCCAAGCTGCGCCAGCGCGGCGAGCAGCAACGCAATTGCGATGCCGACGAAAATGTCGTTGAACCCCGTCAGCAGCCGGAAGCTTTCCTCGTCCACTGCGGGCGTCGCGCGCGCGGTGGCGATGTGCTGGCGGAAAGCGTCGGCGGTGGTCGAGGACATGATCCCCGCCGCCACCGCGCCCTCCAGATCGCTTTCGCTATACATGGCAGTCCTCTCCTCTCGGAGCACCGCCATAGCATTAGTGACTTAGTGTAGCAATACACCAACTAGGTGAGCTGCGTTATTTGGCCGGGGCGTCGATCTTGACGTCAGCATTGACCGTCTTAGTGTTGCCCATCAGGTTCTGACCGAACACCAGAAACAGCACCACCGCGATGGCGATGATTGCAATCGCCAGTAATGCGACCGCTCCACCACCGCCGCCACGTGTTTCCACGACTGTAGTCTTGCCTTCGTCAGCCATGACATCCTCCAAATCGTTGTCGCGGTGAAACGGCTGTTAACGACAGGGGGTTCCCGGCGAGGTCGTCAGCCGGCCGTGAGCGCTTTCATGATCGTCATCGACTGCTCGCTGCCCGATGCAGGGACGATTTCGCCGGTGCGGTCTGTGATTTCCGCCCAGTGCGCCGCGACACCTTCGGGGGAGAGCTCGTCGCCTGTCAGCAGCTTGCCTGCGGTCAGCGTGACGAACGCCGCCTGGAACACACCCGCGCCCGCGCCGACGATGGCGTTGGTGGGAGCATCGTCGCTGACGAGGTAGAGCGCGGCGGGCGCGACCTTGTCGGGAGAGAATGCCTTGAACGCCTCTGCCGGGAACAAGTCTTCGGTCATGCGCGTGCCCGCCGTCGGCGCGATGGTGTTGACCCGGATATTGTATTTGGCGCCCTCGAGGTAGAGCGTCTTGGTGAGACCTGCGAGGCCGAGCTTGGCGGCGCCGTAATTGGCCTGGCCGAAATTGCCGAACAGTCCGGTCGAGGATGCCGTCATCAAAATGCGTCCATAGGCCTGGTCGCGCATTGTCTCCCATACAGCCTTGGTGCAGTTGGCCGATCCGTTGAGATGGACGTCGACGACGAACCGGAAATCCTCCGGCTCCATCTTGGCGAAGCTTTTGTCGCGCAGCACGCCGGCATTGTTGATCAGGATATGGACGCCGCCCCAGGCTTCCTTGGCCCTGGCGACCATTTCGACCATCTGCCCGTAATCGGTGACGCTGCCGCCGTTCGACATCGCCTCGCCGCCCGCCGCCTTGATCTCCTCGACCACCTTGAGCGCGGCGTCCGAATGGCCGGTCCCGTCGCGCGCGCCGCCCAGATCGTTGACCACCACCTTCGCCCCGCGCTTCGCCAGCGCCAGCGCATATTCGCGGCCCAGCCCGCCCCCCCCGCCGGTGACGATCGCTACCTTGTTGTCGAAACGGATGGTCATTCAGATGCTCCCGACGAAACCAGTCGGAAGCGTCCTAGGCAAAAGCGCGCGGCGCGCAAGACCGACATACCCGAAACGCGAAAACCGGCGCGGGTCGCTCAATCCGCGCCGGCTTGTCAGCCGCGAGTGGCGCTATCTGGGGCTATTGCGCTCCATGCAGCCGTCGAACTGCCCTTTCTTGCACGGCGGATAGCTGGCGAGCGGGGCCGGCGGGGGGAAAGCGACGTCGGGCGGCGGCGCCTGGACATAAACCGGCGTCACGCCGGGTGGGACCGGCGGCTGGGGCGCTGGCTGGTATCCCGCCGGGCTTGGCGGTGTTGTGTCGCCCGACGCGGCGGTCTGGGCAATGGCCGGCGTGGCGAACATCGCCAGCGCCGCGGCAACAGCAATGGTATTCATTGATGTCTCCTGACTTCGACGTGGTCCACCCTGTTATGCGCGACGCCGGAGCGTGCATGCACCGGCGCCGTTCTGCCTCGATCAGCCGGGCTTCCGGGGAGTCGAGTGCAGCCGTTCGCCCTTGGCGTTCGACCGTTCCGTGCAATGGTCGGTCACCGTTTTGGTGCAGGGCGGATAATTGCCGTCGGTTGTAGCCGGCGGCGTCACCGGTGCGGGAGGCACCGGCGCTGCCATCGGTGCGGCGGGCGGCGGCGCTGCCGTCGAGTCGACCGGGGGCGGGGTGGCGTTGGGATCGGCCGGGGACATCGGCGCGGTTTGGGGCGCGGGAGGCGGGGCTGCCGGGGTGTCCTGGGCGAAGGCCGGCAACGCAAATGCGGCAACGGCCGCGGCGACTAGCAGTTTCATGCGACTCTCCTGAAGTCCGGCACGCTGGGCGTGACGGAAGGGAGAACGCCGTACTTCGCAAATGGCTCCATCGTTTCGCAAGCGATTCGACGGATCGCGGATTATGCTCCGGTGTCGAGCGAATATCCCGCCGAGCGCACCGTACGGATGACGTCCGGCCGGTTGCCCTTGTTGATCGCTTTGCGCAGCCGCCGGATATGCACGTCGACCGTGCGGCTCTCGATGTCGCTGTCATGGCCCCACACGGCGTCGAGGAGGCGTTCGCGGCTGAATACCCAGCCCGGATGTTCGAGGAAGTGCTTGAGGAGACGAAATTCGGTCGGGCCGAGCGCGACGACCTCTCCGTTTCGCCGCACTTTGTGACCGACGGTGTCCATTTCGATGTCGGCATAGGTCAGCGCCTCGCCGGCGAGCGCCGGACGGACGCGGCGCAGCACCGCCCCGACGCGCGCGACGAGTTCGCGCGGGCTAAACGGCTTGGTGACATAATCGTCGGCGCCGGTTTCCAAACCGCGCACGCGATCCTCTTCCTCGCCGCGCGCGGTCAGCATGATGATCGGGATGTTCGCGGTCTCGGGCATGCGACGCAACCGGCGGCACACTTCGATGCCCGGCAGTCCGTCGACCATCCAGTCCAGCAGCACGATATCCGGCGGAACTTCCCTTGCGAGCAGCAGCGCCTCCTCGCCATCCGGCGTGCGCCTGACGTCGAAATCCTCGCGCTTGAAATGATAGGCGAGCAGTTCGGCGAGCGAGGCGTCGTCCTCGACCAGCAACATGTTGACGCGGCTCATCGTACGTCCCCTGTCCTGACGCGTTCGGGCATCTGTTCTCCCGTCGCTGCGAAATAGACCATTTCGGCGACGTTGGTCGCATGGTCGCCGATCCGTTCGAGGTTCTTCGCCACGAACAGCAGATGCGCGACCTGGCCGATCGTCGCCGGGTTCTCGACCATGTATGTCACCAGCATGCGAAAGATGCCGTCATAGAAATCGTCGAGCAGGCGGTCGCGCTCGCAAACCAGCACCGCGCCGCGCGGGTCGCGGGCGGCGAACGCGTCGAGCACGTCGTGCACCATTTCCGCCGCAATCCGCGCCATCGCCGGGATGACCGCGATCGGCTCGATCCGCTCGTCGCCGTCGATCATCGGCACGCGCTTGGCGATATTCTTGGCGTAGTCGCCGATCCGTTCGATCACCCCGGCAATCTTGAGCGCGGCCACGACATCGCGCAGGTCGCCGTCGACCAGCTTGCGCCCGGCGATGATTCTCACCGCAAGCGATTCGACGTCGGCCTGGAGCGCGTCGATGCTGCGGTCGGCTTCGCGTATATGTGTCGCCAGGTCGGTATCGGTGCGCTGCAACGCGTTGATCGCATCATGGATGGCGCGCTCGGCGAGCCCGCCCATCTGGCTCAGCATCCCGCGCAGCCGCCCGATATCGCGGTCGAACGCGTGTGCGGCGAAATCGATGGCCAAGTCGAACTCCCCGGAGCGGCGGCGAATCGCTTCCTCCACGCTCGTCTGTGCGACGCCAGCGTTACCTTTTGATGACAGCGGCGGGCAGCAGGACGGTGACCAGCGTGCCGCGACCGACCTGGCTGGCGATGTCGAGCCGCCCGCGGTGCCGCTCGACGACATGCTTCACGATCGCAAGCCCGAGCCCGGTGCCGCCCACCGCCCGGCTTCGCCCCGAATCGACACGATAGAATCGCTCGGTCAGGCGCGGGATGTGTTCGGGAGCGACGCCATCGCCCTCGTCACTGACGGTTAGCCGGACCATGTTGTCCGAACAGGGCCGCAAGGCCACCGAGACCGGCGTTCCGGCGCGGCCGTACTTCATCGCGTTGCCGATCAGATTGTGCAGCGCCTGGCTCAGCTGGGCGCGGTCGCCGGTCACGAGCGGCAGATCGTTCGCCGCCTCCACCGCGATATCGCCGGCGCGCGGATCATGGGTGTCGGCCAATTCCGCCATGACGTCGGCGACGAGCGCGCGCAGGTCGAGCGACGTATCGGGCAGGCGATATTTCTCGGCTTCGATCCGGCTGAGCGAGATGAGGTCTTCAACCAGCCGCTGCATCCGGCGCGCTTCGTCGGCCATCACCTTCAGGAAACGCTGGCGCGTCGCGCGGTCGACGCCGTCATCCTCGCTCAGCGTCTCGGCGAAGCCGAGGATGGCCGCGAGCGGCGTGCGCAGTTCGTGGCTGGCGTTCGCGACGAAATCGACGCGCATCCGCTCGGCGGCGTAACTGTCGGTCTGGTCGATCAGATGAACGACGCGGCGGCCGTCGGGAATGTCGGTTACGCGCAATTCCCAACGCTGATCGAGCGTGCCGAGGCCCACCAGGTTGATCGTCGCCGACGCGCCAACCCCCGGCGGCGCGGTCAAGCGCTCGGCCGCGGCGGGGTGGCGAATCGCCAGCCGCACATCCTGGTCCAGGATATGACGGCCGAGCAGGTCGCGCGCGGCGGCGTTGGCCGTCTCGACCCGCCCGTCGGCGAGCACCAGCACCGGTTCGACGATGCCCTCCAGCACGGTGTCGAGCCGCGCGGAGGCCAACGGAGGCTGGGGGTCGTCCATCGCGCCGGGCCTCTAGCGCATGACGCGCGGCGGCGTCGACCCAGCGGCGCATGTCATCGTTGCGCGGCGAGACGTTCGAGCGTGTCGAGCAGCTCGCGATAATCGTCGAACGCGATGTCGCCGACGGCACCGCGGCCAAAGACGGCGATCGGCATTCCGGCCGCGCGCGCCGCCTCCACATCATAGCGTGAATCGCCGACGAAAGCCGCACGGCCGCCGCCGCAGCGCCGAGCCATCTCGATAAGAGGGGCGGGATCGGGCTTGGCCTTGCCCGGGATCGTGTCGCCACTGACGACGCAGGCGAAGCGATCGGCCAGACCGAGTTCGCGCAGCAACAGATCAGCGTAATGCGCGCGCTTGTTGGTGACGATCGCCAATGCGACGCCGCACCCCGCCAACGCTTCCAGCGCCGCGATCGCGCCGGGGAAGGGTCGGGTCGTCACCGCAATGTTCGCCTCGTAATGCTCCAACAGCACCCGCAACAGGGCATCCAGCTCCTCGTCGCCGCCGCTCGCCCTGAGCGCGGTTTGGAGCATCAGCCGCGCGCCGCCGCCGATCATCGGCCGGATCGCGTCGACGGGGAAAGCCGGCCGGCCGGCGGCCGCGAGCGCATGGTTCACCGCGGCCGCGAGATCGCCGACGCTGTCGACCAGCGTGCCGTCGAGATCGAATCCGACGGTCGCGAAGGGAAAATCGGCCATGGCCGGCGCGCCTGCCCGCAATCCTATGGCCATGGCAAGGTCTTCGTGGCAGGGGCGCTGGGTCTTGGCGCCGTTCGCCCTGAGCTTGTCGAAGGGCGTGGCAATGGGCTGAGACGCTTTTGGCACGGCGGGCCTCGACAGGCTCAGCCCGAACGGATTTGAGGCAGATGACCAACCCGATCGCCGCGATCATCCTGGCTGCCGGCATGGGCACGCGGATGAAGTCGGACCTGCACAAGGTGCTGCACCCGATCGCCGGGCGGCCGATGTTGCTCCACCTGATCGACAGCGTTCACGCTCTCGATCCGGCGAAGGTTGTGGTGGTGGCGGGGGCACGGCGCGAACAGGTCGAAGCCGCGGTTACGCCGCTGGGAGTTGAAGTCGCGATTCAGGCCGAACAGCTAGGGACCGGTCACGCGGTGCGTCAGGCCGAGGCGGCGCTTGCCGGGTTCGCGGGCGACGTGCTGATCCTCTATGGCGACGTGCCGCTGGTGACGCCCGAAACGATGCGTGCGATGATCGACCGGCTGTACGGC
>JAFEEZ010000392.1 GCA_018240825.1 Pseudomonadota bacterium
ACGGCGAGGAAGCGGCGGAACCCTTCGAACCCCGCGATCGCCTCGACATGCGGGGTCAGCAGCAGCGCCTTGACCATGTACAGCACGAGCAGCGTCTGCATGCCGTAATAGGAAAAGCGCTCGAACGCCTCGGTGAAGGCGATGAAATAGAGCCCGACCGGGTGTCCCAGGAATTCGCGGCCCGACGGCGGCCGAGTCAGCGCGTCAGCGCGAACGTCCGGTTCCTCGATCGTCATGCGCACGCCCCCCCTCGGCTTTCGTCCAGCCTAGCCACTGGTCATCGAGCGGGAAAGGGGGCGGCAGGGCGAACGGCAATCCGGAATATTCCGCCATCCGCGCGGCCCTCTGCCACCTCGCTTTCACCGAGCGGGCGCGACGCTGAAGGAAATGCCCCGCAAATATTGGAAAAACATGCCCGAAACCGCGTTGGTGCCAGCGTTGATCGGGGGCGCACGTGTGCGGGAGAGCGAGATGGTGGCGACGGTCAGGACCAAACCCGGCGGCAATATCCAGGCCGCGTGGGAGGCGCTGCGCGAGGACGCGATGGGCTGCACGCGCTGCCACTTTTACAGAGACGCCACCCAGACCGTGTTCGGCGAAGGACCGGTCGGCGCCGGGATGATGTTCGTCGGCGAGCAGCCAGGCGATCAGGAGGATCTGTCCGGCCGTCCGTTCGTCGGCCCGGCGGGGCAGATGTTCGACCGCGCGCTGGGTGAGGCGGGGGTCGATCGCGCGCGCGTCTACGTCACCAACGCGGTCAAGCACTTCAAACACGAACTGCGCGGCAAGCGCCGGATTCACTCGAAGCCGGACGCGGGCGAGATCGCCGCCTGCCGCTCGTGGATCGACCGGGAACGCGCGCTGGTGAAGCCCAGGATGACGGTCGCGCTGGGCGCGACCGCCGCGCGCAGCCTGTTCGGCAAGACGATGAGGATCAGCCGGGAACGCGGCCGCATGCTCGAACTCCCCAACGGCGGCGCGGCGTTGATCACCGTCCATCCGAGTTACCTCCTGCGGCTACCCGACAAGGAGGCAAGGCGCGAGGAATATGCGAAGTTCGTCGCCGACCTGAAGACGGCGGCGGCAGGGGTGTGACGGCGTACGCTTGACCGGTCGCCCGCGCTCCCGCATCGCAAGCATCCATGATCGAACGCATCCTGGCCGTGCTCGCCGGCTTCACCATCTGGGTCATCTCGTCCGGCGGCTATCTCGGCATTGTTGTGCTGATGGCGATCGAAAGCGCGTGCATCCCGCTGCCATCCGAGATCATCATGCCGTTCGCGGGCTATCTGGTGTCGACCGGGCGGTTCGACCTGTATCTCGCCGCGACCGCTGGCGCGATCGGGTGCAATCTGGGATCGATCGTCGCGTACGAGGTCGGCAAGCGCGGCGGCCGGCCGGTCGCGGAGCGGTGGGGGAGGTATCTGCTGATCGGGCCGGGCGAACTCGACGCCGCCGATCGCTTTTTCGACAGATATGGCTCGATCGCGGTGCTGATCGGACGGCTGCTGCCGGTGATCCGGTCGTTCATCGCCTTTCCCGCCGGGGTCGCGCGGATGCGGCTGGTCCCGTTTCACGTCTATACCTTTATCGGCTCATGGCCGTGGTGTTTCGGCCTCGCCTGGGTCGGCATGAAGCTTGGCAGCGCGTGGAACAGCGACCCGCGGATGAAGGCGGCGTTTCATTCGGCCGACCTGGCGATCGGGATCGCGCTGGCCGCGGCGGTCGCATTCTACATCTGGCACCGCGTGCGCGGGCTCAGGAAAGACTGAGTTTTCCCGCCACCGCGCGCGTACGGGCATCGCGATCGCTCGCCACCCGCGCGACCATTTGGCGGTAGCGGTCGAGGATGTCGGGTTCGACCTTGTCGGGCGATCCGGCGTCGAACGGCGGCTGCGGATCGTATTCGATGCTCAGCTGGACGAACTTGGCGTGGTCCTCGCCGCGGATCGCCGCGACCAGCGCGAGGCCGAAATCGATCCCCGCCGTCACTCCGCCGCCGGTGACGCGGTTGCGGTCGAATACGTAGCGTTCGTGCACGGGCTCCGCGCCGAACAAGGCGAGGTTGTGATGCGACGCCCAGTGCGTTGTCGCGCGATAGCCCTTGAGCAGTCCCGCCGCGCCGAGCAGCAGCGCGCCGGTGCAGACCGCCGTGACCCACTGCGCCTGCTCGCCCGCCGCGCGAACCCAGGCGACGGTCTCGGCATCCTCCATCGCCGGCGTCACGCCGAACCCGCCGGGCGCGAACACTATGTCGGGCATGCGCGCGGTGGCGAAGGTGGCGGTCGGCTGTAGCGTGAAGCCCGCGTCGGTCGGGACCGGATCGAGCGACTTCGCGACAAGTTCGATCGTCGTGTTGCCCATGCGGGTGAGCACCTGCGCCGGGCCGGTGAAATCGAGCTGGGTCATTTGCGGGAACAGCACGAAGCCGATGTGCAGCGCAGGAATTTCCGACATCATTTATCTCCTTGGACGCGGACGCTGTCCCATAGCAACAGCGCCAACGGAATCGCGAGGCACAGATAGAGGGCGGTGCCCGCAAGGGGCGACCAGCCCAAAAAATCGCTGGGCAGCGTACGCAGCGCGCCGGTCCCCCAATCGGTCTTGAGGATCGGATCCCAGAGCGGAAACTTGTATTCGCCCGATGCGACGATGTCGGCGGCGGCGATGGCCAGGTTGATGACGACCGATACGCCAAGGATCGCCGCTGCGAGCGCACGCTCCCACCAATAGACCAGGCTGGCCCAATATGCGCCCAAACCGATCGACAGCAGCCCGATTGCGGGAACGGCAAGGCGCGGGCCGGTCGAACTGCCGCCGTCCCAATAGACATAGGCCGCGTTGACGAGCAGCACGACCCCCGCGGCGGCCGCCAGCGCGACCGCGAGCCCGCGCTCGCGCTTCGCCAATTGCCACAGCCCGAACGGCGCCAGGATCAGGATCGGGGCGACCCACAGGAGGCCGCGTCGCATGCCGACGACGATGTCCGACAGCACGGCGATTTTGGGGCTCGTCAGCCCGAACAATCCCTCAT
>JAFEEZ010000393.1 GCA_018240825.1 Pseudomonadota bacterium
AGGACCAGGACGCCTCGACCGCGACGATCGAGATGGTGCCGGGCACGACGCTCGGCGAAACGCAGGTGGTGGTCGACAAGGTCGCCGACATCCTGCGCAAGCAGCCGCAGGTCGCCGACGTTTATGCTCGCGCCTTTGTCGGCAACGGACGCGTCACCGCGATCTTCAAGAAGGACCGGGACAAGACGAGCATCAAGTTCGAGCGCGACCTTGCGCCGACGCTGGCGGCGATTCCCGACGCGCGCGTATCGTTCCGTTCGCAGCAGGGCTGGGGGTCGAGCGGACGCGACCTGACCATCGTGCTTGGCGGCAGCGATCCCAAGCTGCTCAATGAAACCGGGCAGAAGATCGTCGCCGAGATGTCCAGGCTCAAGAGCGTGGTCGCGCCGCGTATCCAGGGCGATCTGCAACAGCCCGAACTGGTGATTCGCCCACGCTTCGACCTAGCCGCCGACTTGGGTGTTACGACGCAGGCATTGTCGAGCGCTATCCGCCTCGCGACGCTCGGCGATATCGAGCAGAACAAGGCGAAGTTCTCGCTGTCGGATCGTCAGGTGCCGATCACCGTCGCGCTCGAGCAATCGAGCCGGTCGCGGATGGCGACGATCCAGAACCTGCCAGTGCCGACCGCGAACGGCGGATCGGTGCCGCTGTCGACCGTCGCTGAAATCGGTTTCGGCGCGAGCCCGTCCAAGATCCAGCGCGTCCAGCTGCAGCGCCAGCTGACCGTCGGCGCCGACCTGGGCCTCAACCCCAAGACCGGCAAGCCTTTGGTGTCGAGCGAGGCGTGGAAGGAGATCAACCAGCTGCCGACGATGAAGAACCTGCCGAACGGGGTCGAGAAGCTGACGCTCGGCCAGGCCAAGTGGCAGCAGGAAATGATCAATAATTTCCTCGTCGCGGTCGTCTCGGGCATCTTCCTCGTGTTCGCGGTGCTGGTGCTGCTCTATCGCCGCGTCCTGCCGCCGTTCGTCAATATGGGGTCGCTGCTGCTCGCGCCGCTCGGCGGGTTGATCGCGCTGTGGGTCACCGGCCAGCCTATCTCGATGCCGGTCTATATCGGCCTGCTGATGCTGCTCGGCATCGTCGCCAAGAACTCGATTCTGCTGATCGACTTCGCGCTCGAGGAAATGGCGAAAGGCGTCGACAGCCTGGTCGCGATCGAGGATGCCGGCCACAAGCGCGCACAGCCGATCGTGATGACCACGGTGGCGATGGTCGCCGGCATGGTGCCGACCGCGCTGTCGCTGTCGGGCGACGCGTCGTGGCGCGCGCCGATGGGGATCGTCGTGATCGGGGGGCTGATCCTGTCGACCGTGCTCACGCTGCTGATCGTGCCGGCCAGCTTCAGCTTGGCGGTGGGTGTCGAGAAGTGGCTCGGGCCAAAGCTCGGCCGCCGCTTGCTGACCTACCGCCCCGGCGACGACGGATCGACGGTGATCGACGGACCGCGTCATCCGCGCCCGATCGGCTATGGCGGAGAGGACCCGCAGCCGGCGGAATGACTGATTGGGGAGTAGGGCTTGAACCTTCTCCCGATTAAGCGATTGTCAGGGCATGAGGCTGGCGCTCCTGCCCGTACCCGGCTCGGCCGCCACCCCGCCGGCGCTTCGCCGGATGCGGGCCGTCGCGACGGCGCTGCTGCTGGCGATGGCGGCTCTGTTCCTGGTCGCGCGCGCGCTAGGCGATCGTCACCCCGCCTGGGCATTCGTTCGCGCCTTTGCAGAGGCGGCGATGATAGGCGGGTTGGCCGACTGGTTCGCGGTCACGGCGTTGTTCCGCCACCCTCTTGGCCTTCCCATCCCGCACACCGCGATCGTGCCGCGCAACAAGGACCGGATCGGCGACACGCTGGCTGCGTTCCTGCGCGACAATTTCCTGACCCCAGGCGTCGTCGCGCGACGCATGCAGCGGCTCGATGTGGCGGCTGCGGCGGGGCGGTGGCTGGCGAACCCCGGGAGGGCGACCGAGGGACGGCTGCGCCGCGGCGCGTCGCGGCTTGCCGCCGACATGCTCGAATCGCTCGACCAGGAGCGGCTGGGCGGGATGGTGCGGACGACGCTCGCGCAGCGGCTGCGCGACCTCAAGATTTCGCCGCTGCTCGGCAACGCGCTCGCCGCCGCGATCGCCGAGAACCGCCACGTCCCCTTGCTCGACGGGATCGTCAAATGGTCGGCCAAGGTGCTCGAGGCGAACGAGGCCGTCATCCGTGCGATGGTGCACGAGCGCGCCGGGTCCCTGATGCGCTTCACCGGGCTCGACGAAACGCTCGCCAACAAGATCATCGCCGGGCTGGACGGGCTGATTCGCGACATGGCGGCGGACCCCGACCATCCCTTGCGCGCCAAAGCCGATGAGGGCCTCGCGCAACTCGCCCACGACCTCCAGCACGATCCGGCGATGCAGGCGCGCGTGGAGGGGTTCAAGGCGGAGATGCTCGACAATCCCGCGCTGAGCGACTGGTGGCAAGGCGTCTGGGAACAGATGCGCGGGGCGATGCTGAGGATCGCGCGCGATTCCGACGCGATGATGGCGGGCCGGTTCGGCGAGGCGCTGCGTCAGCTCGGCACGACGTTGCAGCAGGACGCCGAACTCGCCGCTACGATCAACCGTTTCGCGCGCCGCGCCGCGGTCGGCGCCGCCGCCGACTATGGCGACGCGATCGTCCGGCTGGTGTCCGAAACAGTGCGGGGCTGGGACGCGCGGACGATCACGCGCCGGCTGGAAAATGCAGTCGGCCGCGACCTGCAATATATCCGGATCAACGGAACCCTGGTCGGCGGACTAGTCGGCGTGGTGATCCACACCGTCGATGTCGCGCTTTAACGCCAATCGAGGATCGGCCAGCCCTTCTCCACCGACATCGCGCGCAATATGGCGTGCGGGTTGACGGCGAACGGCTCGTCGGCCCAGGCGAGCGTCGGCGCATCGGAGACATGGTCCGAATAGAAGCGGACATGCGCGTCCTTCCTGGCGATTCCCTGCTCCGCCATCCACGCTTCGATCATCCGCAGCTTGGCGTCGCCGTAGCAGTTTTCTCCCGCGATTCGCGCGATCACGCGGTCGCCCTCTACTGTCGAAGGCGTCGCGATGACGTCGTCGATGCCGAGCGCACGGGCGATCGGCCGGACGTAGAAATCGTAACTCGCGGTCGCCAGCACGACGCGATACCCCGCCGCCTTGTCTGCCGTAATCCGCGCGCGCGCTTCATCATAGACATCCCGCGCCACGATCCCCGCGCCGAACGCTTCGGCCACCGCCTCGACCGACGCCAATTTCACGCGCCGCCCCATCACCAGCGCCTGTGTCATTTCCTTCAGCCGCGCGCGATCGATCCGCTTGGCAAGGTACAGCACCGAAGGACCCAATGTCGCCAGCAGCGGGAACAATCCCCACGGCCGGCGCTTTGCGTAACTGGCGAGGAACAGTGTCCAGGTCGCGCGCCGCGTGATCGTCTTGTCCATGTCGTAGATTGCAAGCCGATGCATCATCCAACCATGGCGCTCATGTTATTGCCGATCCACCTATAATCGCCCATGGTCCCCCGCAAATGAGCGACGCCGCATCCTTCAGCGACGACAGCAATACCGGCACGCTGCGCTTTTCGGGCAGCCTGTCGCTGGCCAGACTGGGCGACCTGCCCGATCGGCTCGCGGCCTATGACGGACAGGTCGAGCGGCTCGACCTGTCCGGGATCGAACGAATCGACACGATCGGCGCTTGGACCATCCATCGCTTCGCGCAAAAAAACGGTGCCGCGGTCGATGGGCTCAGCCCCGACGGACAGCATCTGTTCGATCAGGTTGTCGCCGCGGACCAGCCGGTCAGCATTCGCGCCGAACGAATCCCCGCCTTTCAACGTGTGCTTGGCGAAATCGGCGAGGCGACGATTCAGGCGGGCAAGACGCTGTATGGTCTGCTCGGATTCCTCGGCGCGACCACGATCGCGTTCGGATCGATCGTCCGCTATCGCCGCTTCCGCTTCAACGCGACGGTGCAGAGGTTCGAAGTGGTCGGCGTGTCGGCGCTCGGCATCATCGGACTGATGAGCTTCCTGATCGGCATCGTCATCGCGCAGCAGGGCGCGGTCCAGCTTCGCCAGTTCGGCGCCGAAATCTACACCATCAATCTGGTCGGGCGGCTGTCGTTGCGCGAACTCGGCGTGCTGATGACTGCGATCATGGTCGCGGGCCGTTCCGGATCGGCGTTCGCGGCGCAGATCGGAACGATGAAGCTGACCGAGGAGATCGACGCAATGCGCACGATCGGCGTGTCGCCGATGGAAGCGCTTGTCGTGCCGCGCGTGCTCGCATCCACGCTGATGATGCCGTTGCTCGGCTTCTATTCGGCGCTGATCGCGATCATCGGTGGCGGGCTGTTGTGCTGGGCGTCGCTCGGCATTCCGTTGGTCACCTATGTCCAGCAGATCCGCGAGGTCGTGCCGATCAGCGACGTCTATGTCGGGCTGATCAAGGCCCCGGTGTTCGGCGCGATCATCGGCATGGCGGGCTGTTTTCAGGGGATGCAGGTCGAAGCCGACGCCGAACAGGTCGGGCTGCGCACTACGGCGGCGGTGGTCCAGGGCATTTTCCTGGTGATCGTGCTCGACGCGTTCTTTGCGGTGTTCTTCTCGTCGGTCGGCTGGCTGTGATGGCCAAGAAGGACGTCATCATCCGCGTGCGCGGACTCAGGAACAGCTTCGGAGACCAGGTGGTGCACGAAGATCTCGACCTCGATGTTTATCGCGGCGAGATCATCGGGGTGGTCGGGGGATCGGGCACGGGCAAATCGGTCTTGATGCGATCGATCATCGGCCTCCAGACACCCGACGAAGGCGAGATCACGGTGTTCGGCGAACCGACGATCGGCCGCGACGAAACCGAAGCGACCGATATCCGCAAGCGCTGGGGCGTGCTGTTCCAGGGCGGCGCCTTGTTCTCGACCTTGACCGTCGCCGAAAATGTCGAAGTGCCGATCAAGGAATTTTACCCCGATCTCGACCCCGTGCTGCTCGACGAAATCGCGTCGTACAAGGTGGTGATGACCGGCCTGCCGCCAGATGCCGGACCCAAATATCCGGCGGAACTGTCGGGCGGCATGAAGAAGCGGGCGGGGCTCGCCCGCGCGCTGGCCCTCGACCCTGAACTGCTGTTCCTCGACGAACCGACCGCTGGGCTCGACCCGATCGGCGCGGCGGCGTTCGACGAACTGACCAGGTCGCTCCAACGCACGATGGGGCTGACCGTGTTCCTGATCACGCACGACCTCGACTCGCTCTATGCGATCTGCGACCGTGTCGCGGTGCTGGCCGACAAGAAAGTGATCGCGGTCGGCACCATCGACGAGCTGATCGCGTTGGACCATCCGTGGATCGAGGAATATTTCAAGGGGCCGCGGGGCCGGGCGGCGGTCGCCACGCAGGAGGCGCAGGACGACATGCCGCAACAAGCAGGGACTGATTGATGGAAACGCGGTCAAACCATGTGCTGGTCGGTGGGGTCGTGCTGATCCTGCTTGCGGTGCTGGCGCTGTTCGTCGTGTGGCTGTCGCGCTTCGGCGCCGAGGGCAAGCGCGAATACGACATCTATTTCAAGCAGTCGGTCGACGGGCTGGCGAAGGGGTCGGCGGTCAATTTCTCGGGCGTGCCGATCGGCCAGGTCAAGGATATCGCGCTCGACGCCAAATCGCCCGAATTCGTGCGCGTGCGCGTGTCGGTCGACGACAAGACGCCGGTCCTGCTCGGCACCACCGCGTCGATCCAGGGCAGCTTTACGGGCCCGTCGACCGTCCAGCTCGACGGCGCCCAGACGGGCAAGCCGCTGATCAGTTGCGAGAACAGCTCGTGCGCCTTGGGCGTGCCGGTGATCCCGGCCAAGGCCGGCGGACTTGGCGCGCTCTTGTCCAACGCGCCGCAATTGCTCGAACGCCTGACGACGCTGACTCAACGGCTCACCGGACTGCTCAGCGATCGTAACCAGGCGTCGATCGCCGGAATCCTCGACAACACCAACAAGCTGTCGAAGGCGCTGGCCGATCGCGGGCCCGAGATCGCCGCGACGCTCGCTGAGACGCGGATCGCGATCCAGAAGGCGGGGATCGCATCGCAACAGATCGGCGAGCTGGCGGCGACCACCAACGGCGTGCTCGCCAATGACATCAAGCCGACCATCGCCAACCTCAACAAGGCGGTGTCGTCGGCACAACGCTCGATGGACACGCTCGACGGCGCGATCGGCGACGCGCGGCCGGGACTCCAGCGCTTCTCCAAGCAGACGATTCCGGAAATGAGCCAGTTGATCCACGATTTGCGCGAAATGGCGGCGTCGCTGTCGTCGGTCGCCGAAAAGATCGATCGCGGCGGCGCCGGGTCGATCGTCGGCAGCCCCAGGCTCCCCGACTACAAGGGCAAGTGACATGAAACGCTACCTTCCCCTGCTTCTCGCACTGCCGCTGGCCGGGTGTCTCAGTTTCGGCGGCAAGCCGCCCAAGGCGCTGCTGACGCTCACCCCCACCAGCACGCTGCCGGTCGGATCGACGCAGAATTCGGCGACGGCCAAGACGATCACGATCCTCGTGCCCGTGGTGCCGCAGAGCCTGGCGGTCGCGCGTATTCCCGTCACGACCGGCGACCGGATCGCCTATGTCACCAACGCCGCCTGGGTCGAAGCGCCGCAACGGCTGTTCGCGCGGCTGATGTCCGACACGATCGCTGCGAAGACGGGCCGCGTCGTCCTGTCATCGGCGCAATCGTTCAGCGACCCCGGAGCGCGGCTGTCGGGCGAGCTGCGCAATTTCGGCATCGACGGATCGACCGGTCAGGCGGTGGTGACGTTCGACGGCGCATTGATCCGCGCCGGCGACGGCGACAAGGTCGAAAAGAAACGCTTCGAGGCGCGCGTGCCTGTCAGCCCGATCGATTACACGACGGTCGGACCGGCGCTGAACCAGGCTGCCAATCAGGTCGCCGGTGAGGTAGCGGTCTGGGTGGGCAATTAGCTCGTCAGCGCGGCGATGCGCCGGCCTTAGACCTTGCGGCGCACCGGCACCGGCGCGTTGCAGACATCTGCGCCGCCCGCGGGCACGGTGAAGAACGGCGGCTCGCGGTTTTCGCGCGCGTGCAGGTATTTCGCGAAAGCGGGCGAGCCTGGCGCCAGATATTCGAACCGGGGCCGTTCGCCGGCGGGCAAGGCGCTGGCCAGCCGCGCGCTGACGATCGGGGTCGGCTTCTGCGCGTCGCCATAGAAACCGAGCCTGCCCGTACCGCGCTCGAGCGACGACAGGGCGTCGATCCCCTCGATCACTCGTCCGACGAGCGCGATGTTGCGGTCGAGCGCGCGCGGCGCATGCCCGATAACGGCATACAATTCGGCGCTGCTCCCGACCGACGGCGCGAGATCGCGCCCCACGCCGACCATGCCGTAGCAATGCGTCAGCCAGCTCTTCTTGCCGTCAGAAGCGACCGGCCATCCGGCGGCGTCGAACCCGGCGACCGCGGCGAAGCTGTCCGGCCGCGTCATTCGCACGACCGGCGCCCCGCCCGTGCGGACATATTCGGCCGGGCCGGCGTCGGCGACGCCCGCGGGCAGCTTCTTCTTTTCGGTCGCGTCGCCCCATTGTGTGACGTAATTGTCCTGCACGCGATAGACGCTGGTCCCGTCCCACCATTTGCTGTTGGCGAGGATCCGCATTCGCTCGACATGGCGCGGTGCAAAGCTCGGCGCGACTTGGACGATCACCTTGCGCCCGGTGGCGAGCGTGAAGATCAGGATGTCGTCGTCGGGGATCGTCCGCCATGCCGACGCCGGTGCGCTGGCGACAATATCGCTCGGCGACAATGGCGGTTTTGCGACGGGTTTGGCGGGCGTGGCCTGCGCGAAGAATGCGGCGGCGAGCGGGAGCAGGATCGGCATGATCTCGAAGCTGCCACGCCGCATTCCCGCGGGCAAGCGCTTGCGCGCATGGGCGCGCTTCTCTAGGGCCGGGCGCTGCCGGCAATGCGGAGCGGTGGCCGAGTGGTCGAAGGCGCTCGCCTGGAAAGTGAGTATACGTCAAAAGCGTATCGAGGGTTCGAATCCCTCCCGCTCCGCCACCCACGCGCTTCACGCGACGTCTGCTCCTCGATCGCGCCCGGATCAGGCTGCGACGCAAATGTAACCGGTTGCAGGAAGCTTCCCTTTCCATTAGCCCAAGCGAGAGCAATGGGGAGGAAAGCGCGATGAGCGGCATCAATGGGCCCTGCGCTTGCCCGACGGTCAACGACAACCGCCGCGTCGATGGCCCCGCCTGGCCGTCCGTCGCCCGTAATTTCATCACGTCGCCGATGCGCCGGGTCCTGCCGTGAGCGTCCGCATTGACCGCAGGGTGGCCTGCTGTGCGCCAACACGGGGTCGCGGCGCCCCGATGTGTCCGATCGTCGCGGCGCCTGCCGCGTGGCTCGGCCTCGCCGCGTCGGCGGGCGCGGTGCGCTGAGGCGAGGCGTGGCGGGCCTTTCGATCACCGGCGCTCGCAAGCGCTTTGGCGATACCGACGTGCTGCGCGACGTTTCGCTGGAGGTGGCGGACGGTGAGTTCGCGGTCATCGTCGGGCCGTCCGGCTGCGGCAAGTCCACCCTGCTGCGATCGGTCGCGGGACTGGAGCAACTCGACGCCGGCGCGATCGCGATCGGGGGAGCGGACGTGAGCGCGCTGCCGC
>JAFEEZ010000394.1 GCA_018240825.1 Pseudomonadota bacterium
ACGCTGCAACGATGCATCGCAACATGGTTGTGTGCGATGCAACACGGCCCTAGGGTTGACGATAGGGCAAGTGGTTACGATCTAAAGGGGGCAAATGCTGTACGACGCCTATGAGATGCAGCGGTCGATGCTGGCCGGGGCCAGCGCCTTCGCGAACTTCAGCGCCGAACTGTTGAGCAATCCCGCCAATCCGTTCGCCTATTTCGGCGGCGGGCCGGTGCTGGCGTCGGCGCTAGAGGTCTTCGCGCATGCGGCCGCGCCGCGCGGGAAGCCCGAATTCGGGCTCGACCGCACCGTCATCGACGGCAAGGAAGTCGACGTCACCGAGACAATCGTGCTGCGCAAGCCGTTCGGTCAGCTAAAGCGCTTTGTGCGCAAAGGTGTCGAAGGTGGTCCGCGCCTGCTGATCGTCGCGCCGATGTCGGGTCACTATGCGACGCTGCTGCGCGGTACGGTCGAGCGGATGCTGCCGTTCGCCGACGTCTACATTACCGATTGGCGCGACGCGCGCGCCGTTCCACTGTCCGACGGCAGCTTCGACCTGGACGATTACATCGATTACCTGATCGAGTTCCTGCATGAGATCGGACCCGGCGCACACATGCTCGCGGTGTGCCAGCCGTCGGTTCCGGCCTATGCCGCCGCGTGCCTGATGAGTGCGGACAAGGACCCCTGCCGGCCGAGAACCCTGACGCTGATGGGCGGGCCGATCGACACGCGACAAGCGCCGACCGCGGTCAACACGCTCGCGACCGAGCGCCCGTTCGCCTGGTTCGAACAGAATGTCGTCGCGACCGTCCCGATGAACTATCCGGGCGCGGGGCGGCGGGTTTACCCCGGCTTCCTGCAACTTGCCGGATTCATGACGATGAACCTCGGCAATCACATGGTTTCGCATTGGGAGATGTTCAAACATCTCGTCCAGGGGGACGACGATAGCGCCGAAGCGACCAAGGATTTCTACGAAGAATATCGCTCGGTCTGCGACATGACCGCCGAATTCTACCTCCAGACGATCGACGTCGTGTTCCAGAAGCACGCCCTGCCCAAGGGCGAGATGACGCATCGCGGACGGCGGGTCGATCCGGGCGCCATCACAGACATCGCTCTGCTGGCGATCGAGGGCGAGCGCGACGATATTTCAGGGCTCGGCCAGACCAGGGCGGCGTTGACGATCGCAAGAAGCCTGCCCGCATCCGCCAAGAAATATGTCGCGGTCGACGCGGGGCATTACGGCATCTTCAACGGCAGCAAGTGGCGGACCAAGATCGCCCCGGTGCTGGAGAAATGGATCGCCGCGCACGACGCGTGACGGTTACGATCCCAGCGCGGCCGCGATCGCCTGATCGATGTCGGGCCACGAATAGACTGCAAGCTTCTGGTCGTTAAGCAGGAATGTCGGCGTTCCTTGCACCCCGAAGTCCCTGTTCGCCTTGTCTTCGCGCTGCTGCTGGAGACGGATCGCCTCGGCGTTCGCCACGCAGGCATTGGCCTGCGCGCGGCTCAGCCCGTGCCCCATCGCGAACGCGGTGAAACCCCATTGATCCGCAAACTTGATGCGATCCGCTGCTGTCACGTTGGGGTTGGTGGTCGGATTGGCCTCGACCCATTTCTCGTATTCCGCCGCCAGCGTCGCCTGGCCGGCGTAGAAATCATCCGAGAATTTCGTGAAACGCGCCGGGCCCGCGCAGCGCAGCAGGGCGTGCAGGATCGGGTCGGCGCTGTGCACGGCGAGCGGGCGGAATTCGAAACTCAAGTCGCCCGTAGCGATCCGCGCGCGCAGGCCCGCAATCGCTTCCTGATGAAAACGCTGGCAATAGGGACAGCTAAGCGAGCCGTATTCGACCAGCTTGGCCTTGGCCGCCGGATTGCCGATCAGGAAGCCGCCTTCCGTCGTCATCGCGACACGCCTGGTCCAGTCAGCCCTCGCCGGCGCCTTGCGGGCGACCTTGCGCGCGGCGGGGACGGCGAATGCATCGGCGCAAGGGACGGCAACCGCCATAATGGCGAGGAGGGCGAGCATTTTCATGCGACCGCCCATGACGGTTCGGCGGCAATCTGGCAATCGCGTCAGGCGCTGCTCGACTCGACGGTGGTGCTCACCCTGGCGTGACTCCCCTCGTCGCCCGCGTCGATCGTGCCGCCGAACAGCATCTTGACCTTGCCTGCAATCGACAGGTCGGCTTCCCACATCTCGGCATCGTCCACGTCGAAGCGCAGCAGCGCGAGGTTGGGGTCGTCCTTGCCACCGGGAAACCACGCTTCGACCTGCTGGTTCCATAACTTGCCGATCAACCCGAAATCGTTGTCGATCCGCGCGGTGCCTACGAGGCACGCGAAGAAGTCATGCCCCTTCGACACGAATTGCGCCATCGCGCGACCACCGCCGGCCAGACGGTTGTCCTTGCCGACGAAGAAGAAGATCGTGTCGACTTGATCCTCGTCGAGCTGCGCGGTCAGCGGTTCCGAATGCCGGCCATCGCCTTCGATCCCGATCATCACGAACGGACTGTCGGCGAGCTTCTCCCAGAAATGCTGCTTGATCTTCTGGCGGTCGGCCATGCGGTTTCTCCTCGATAGCGTCGGGGAGGAAACGACGCGGCGGCGGCTTGGTTGCGAAACGGGCGGCCTGGAACAAGCCTGGCCGCCCGCCACCCCTCTCCCCACGGAGACGATCAAGCGAGAACGGGCATCCGCCGCCGTACCGCCGCGCCGATCATCCCGAAGCCCAGGATCATCATCATCCACGCCGCCGGCTCTGGCACGCCGGCAACGACGCGCGGCGTGAAATCGATCGTCGCGGCGATCCCGGCGAGCGAACCGAACTGTTGGCCCGCGGTCTTGGCGAAGCTGAACGTCAGCACGTCGCCCGCGGCGACCGTGAAGCTGCCGTTCGCCAGAGCGAGCTGATTGGCGCGGTCGATTCCGTTGGTCACGGTCGCGCTGCCGATCAGCGTCGAGTTGAGCAACGCCATGGCCTCGTCGGACCGGGGGACGACCGAATGCGCATACCAGACGGAGCTGGTCAGCGCGATCGAGCCTGCGCCGGGAGCGGTCCAGGTAATCGTGACGGGCCCGGCGCTGTTGGGCGAATGGACCAGAACATCGCCCGCCAGAAAGTCGTTATTTGTGTAGGCGCCGGTCGCCGCGCCGTTGGTCGTGGCCTTGAGCATGAACGGCGCGCTGAAGAAATCCGGGCCAGAGCCCCAATAGCCGTTGGCCGCCGCCGAATTGAGCGCGTTGGGCGTCGATGGCTGCGCATAGTGCGACAGGCCCGGCCCGTACGACCACGCGCCGTTCGGATTCGTCGCGTCGCTCCAGTCGCCGCTCAGGCTGTAGACCTGCGCATGCGCGGCGGCCGGCAGGCCGAAGGCGGCGATGCAGGCCAGCATTGCGACCAAATGCTGGCGCGTTGCGGCCAACCAAGTCCCGATCGTCATGTTGCCCTCCTCTGCTGATACGAGAAGGTAGGCGCGACCGGCCCGGAAAGCGGGCCAGCGATTCAGACGGGCGGGCAAAATCGTTTTTGCAGCGCCGCCGTCTTCGGCACTTCCTTGGCGGCGTCGTGACCGCCCAGGTTGCCGCTCGCCTTCAGACGGTTCCACAGCGCCATGTTGCGCGTCGCCACCGCACAGGCCTGTTTGCGTTGCCCCGCCAGGTTCAGCAGGCGCGCCTGCTGGATCATGCCGATCGCCAGGTCGCGCAGCCTCTGCGTATCGTCGGGCGCCGCCGCGAGCCGCGCCTCGCGCAGCTTGATGCTGGCGTTGAGCGGAACCAGCGCGTCGGCGATCCGACCCATATTCTCCAGCACGATCGCTTCCTGGCTATAGAGGATCAGCAACCGCTTTTCCGCGGACGCATCGGGTCCGGCGGCAAGCAGGCGCTGTAGCCCCACCATGCCCTCGCGCGCGACGGCCAGCGCTTCCCCGTTGTGCCCGTTGATATCGTTCAGCGTGCCGCTGACGTTGAACGCGGCTGCGCTTTTCGCGATCAGCAGCGCCGGTGTTGCGCCTTCGTTCGCGATCCGCCGGTCGATCAACGCTTCGGCCTCGCGATAATGCGGCAGCGAGCCGGGCCAATCGCCGGCGTAATAGACCGCATCGCCGATCTGGTTGATCATCGCGAATTCGAGGTCGGCGGCGCGCCCCTGATACTCGGGCGGCCACTTGGTCGCGCGCAGTCTGGCGAGCGCCCGGTTGACCACCGGCACCGCGTCCGCAGGTCGGTCGGCAGTCCAGACCAGGTTGTATCCCTCGTAGATGCCGACCGCGAGCAGTCCGAGTTGCGCGAGCCAGTTGCCCGGCGCGATCTCGTGCGCGCGCTCGAAAGTCTTACGCGTCTCGGCCAGGAATTTCTGTGAGATCGGCGTGTCGCTGAGCAAGGTCCAGCGGTCGAGATCGACCCAGCCGAGCTCGGTCAGCGCGTCGGCGTTGCGCGGCTGTTCGGCCAGCGCTTCGGTCAGCAGTGCGCGCGCCCGCTCCAGGGATTGCCGCGCCGCATCGGGCTGGCCGAGGTTTGACAGCGCCGGCACCCCCTGGATTTCGGCGAGCCGGCGATACGAACGCGCGGCGTCGAGCCGCAGGTCGCGCCCGGCGTCGTCGGACAGCTTGAGCCGTTCCAGATAGCGCGCGCTCGACGCGGCGATCTCCGCGCGCTTGGCCACGGTGCCGGGCTGTCGCGCGAGTTCGTCGTAAAGATCGAACAGCATGAAATGCGACAGATCGCGGACTTCGTCGAACCGCGCTTCGGCCACCGTGCGGTTCTGCTCGGCGCGGACATAGCTGGTCGTCGCGATCAACGACGTAGCGCTCAACAGGACCAGCGCGGCGCCGGTCGCGCCCACGCCCATGCGATGACGCGCGATGAACTTGCTCGCCCGATAGCGCATCGTCGCCGGAAGCGCGGTGACCGGCACTTGAACGCGCCACCGTTCGATATCGGCGATCAGCGCCGCGACGCTGCCGTAGCGCCCGGCCTCTTCGGGATGTTGCGCCCTGGCGGCGATCGCTGCGAGTTCGGCATCGTCCTCGCCCTCGATCATCAATGCGAGCGTACGCCCGAGCGCAAAAATATCGTCCGCGACCGACGGTCCGTCACCCGCCAGCCGCTGGGGGCTGGCGAACGCGCGCGTGATCGCGCCGGCGGCCGATCCGGACGATGGTGGCGCGTGCCGCGTCTCGCCGTCGATCAACTGCGCGATCCCGAAATCGAGCAGCTTCAGCCGGCCGTCATGCCCGACCAGGATGTTGGACGGCTTCAAATCGGCGTGCGCGATCATCCGGCTGTGCGCATATTGCACGGCGTCGGCGGCTTTCAGAAACAGCGATACGCGCTGCGCGAGCGGCAGGGCTTCGGCCGCTTCGTCGATCGGCAATCCGTCGACATATTCGATCGCCAGCCACGGCAGCCCATCCTCGGTCACGCCGCCGTCGATCAGCCGCGCGATGTTGGGGTGTTCGAGCCGCGCGAGAAACCGGCGCTCGTCGTTGAACGCCTCCGCGGCGCGGGCGAGCGCGTGGCGCTGGATCAGCTTGATCGCGACGGTCTGGTCATAGAGGCCGTCGTCGCGAACCCCGGCCCAGACGTC
>JAFEEZ010000395.1 GCA_018240825.1 Pseudomonadota bacterium
ATTCTTCGAGGTTGCGCGCGTCGCATTCGGTATTGGCGCCGAGATCGAGCACCACGGTGTCGTGCTTGCCAAGGCTCGGCATCAGCCCGGCGAGCGCGGGGCGGTCGATGCCCTTCATCGTGCGCAGCGACAGCTTGGCCATCGCCATCAGCGCGCCGGTATTGCCAGACGAGACGGCGGCGGCGGCGCGGCCCTGCTTCACCAGGTCGATCGCGACGCCCATCGATGTCGTCTTGGCGCGGCGCAAAGCCTGCCCCGGCTTCTCGTCGCCGCGAATCACGTCGGGCGCATGGACGATCTCGGAATTGGCGGTGAGATTGGGATGCTTCTTCAACCCCTCCGCGATCGCCGCTTCGTCACCGACCAGGAAAAAGTGCGTGCCGTCATAGCGCCGCCGCGCTTCCGCGACGCCCGCCAGCATCACCGCCAGCCCCTCGTCACCGCCCATTGCGTCGACGGCGATCCAGGAGCCGGTGGTCACGTTCTATGCCTCTTTAGGGATCAGCCTTCGACCGAAACGATTTCGCGGCCGTTATAGTGCCCGCACGCCCCGCACAGATTGTGCGGGCGCTTGAGTTCGCCGCAGTTCGGGCATTCCTGGAATGCCTCGACCGACAGCGAATCGTGCGCGCGGCGCATGCCGCGACGCGAGGGCGAAGTTTTGCGTTTTGGAACGGCCATTGCGGCGACAACCTTCTAAGACAAATCGAATTGATCAGGACGATTAGGCCCGGAAACGCACCTTCGCAACCGACGGGTCGGATGCGCGGCGCAAATCTTGGGGATCGATCGCGAAGCGTGCGCCTATAGCGATTTGGCGCGCCGTTGCAACTGAAAGCGCCCGGTGGCACGTTCGCCGCATAACCAATGGGGAGCCCGACATGATCCTGCCGATAACGCTCGTGATGTCGGCCGCATCCGGTCTGATCAGCATCTGGCTGGCGGTGCGCGTCACCCAGGTGCGGGCGAAAAACAACGTGTGGCTGGGTGACGGGGGGCACGAGCCGGTGCTCGCCCGTACGCGCGCGCACCTCAATTTCGTCGAATATGCGCCGTTCGTGCTGATCCTGATTGCGCTGATCGAACTGGCGCGCGGGTCGAGCGTCTGGCTCTGGGTGCTTGGCGTAGCGTTTATCGTCGCGCGGCTGTGCCATGCGCTCGGGATGGACCCGAACGGACCCTACATTCTCCGCCGGATCGGAGCGATGACGACGTTGGTCGTGCTGCTCGCGCTGTCGGTCTGGGCGCTGGTGATCGGCTATGAGGGTGCGGCCACAGCCAAGCCCGCGACCGGCCCCGTCATCATTGGTGTGCCGCCCGCTAAGGGTTAAGCCAGCACCGAATCGGCGACGAACGGGTTGCTCGCGCGCTCCTGCGCGAAAGTGCTCGGCTGGCCGTGCCCGGGCAGGAACACGGTGTCGTCGCCCATCGGCCATAGCCGCGTGACGATCGAATTGATCAACTGCTGATGGTCGCCGCGCGGGAAATCGGTGCGGCCGATCGATCCCTGGAACAGTACGTCGCCCACGATCGCCAGCTTCGAGTCGGCGTTGTGGAACACGACATGTCCCGGCGTGTGGCCGGGCGTATGATGGACCGCGAACGCAACTTCGCCGACCGTCACCTCGTCGGCCTGATCAAGCCAGCGGTCGGGCACGAACGAGCGGCCGGGCACGCCATATTTCACCCCGTCCTCACCGAGCTTCTCGATCAGCCAATTGTCGTCGGGATGTGGCCCCTCGATCGGCACGCCCAGATCCTCGGCAAGTTGCGCCGCTCCCGCCGCATGATCGAAATGGCCGTGGGTGATCAGGACCTTCTCGACGGTCACGCCATATTTCTCCATCGCCGATTTGAGCACCGGCAAGTCGCCGCCGGGATCGACGAACGCGCCGCGCATCGTGTTCGCGCACCACAGCAAGGTGCAATTCTGCTGCAGCGGCGTGACGGGTATGATCGCCGCGCGGAGGGGCTGGTTGGGCTCGGTCATGGCGGCGAGGTAAGATGTAGGGCGGGAAGCGGCAAGCTTGGGCTTGCTCCAACGTTATACCGGTTGCATCTGCCGCGCAGTGATCCGCCGTGACCGCCCTTTCGTGCTGCTCGACGATGCCCGCGCCCAAGGCGCGGCGCCGGCGCGGCTGTATCAGGATCCGGTTGGCGTCGTCGAAGCGCACGCGGCGGCCGAACTGAAACCGGCGCTCGACCGCCTGCGCGCCGCCCGCCATCGCGGACTGCACGCGGCGGGGTTCATGGCTTACGAAGCGGCGGTCGCGTTCGAACCGGAGCTCGACAGCCTGCCCGTCGGCAGCGGGCCATTGCTGTGGTTCGGATTATTCGAGGGCCATGAAGAAATCGCGCCCGACGACGTTCCTGCGCTGCTCCCCGATCCCGCCTCCGGCTGGACCGGAACGCCGCAGCCCGACCTGGACTACGCCGGATACGCCGATCGCTTCGACCGGGTTCGCGCCCTGATCGATGCGGGCGACATCTACCAGGCGAACCTCAGCTACCGCGCCCGCGTGCCGATCGCGGGCGATCCCCTCGCGATCTACGCCAGGCTGCGGGCAAGCGCGCGGGCCGGCTATGGCGCGGTGGTGTCGACCGGGATAGACTGGCTGTTATCGCTGTCGCCCGAATTGTTCTTCGCTCTCGACGGGGGGACGCTGACGGCCAGGCCGATGAAGGGCACCGCGCGCCGCGGGTCCACCCCGGACGAAGACCGCAAGCTTGCGGCCGGCCTCGGCGCCGACGCCAAGCAGCGCGCGGAAAACCTGATGATCGTCGATCTGCTAAGGAACGACTTGTCGCGCGTCGCTGCCCCCGCCAGCGTCGCGGCGCCCGAATTGTTCGCGGTCGAGACGTATCCGACGATCCACACCATGACCTCGACCGTCACCGCGACGCTCGCGCCCGATCAGGATGCGATCGACGTGCTGGCGGCGCTGTTTCCGTGCGGGTCGATTACGGGCGCGCCCAAGATTCGCGCGATCGGAGCGCTGGCGGAGATCGAGGCGGAAAGCGCGCCGCGCGGGCCCTATACCGGCGCGATCGGGCGGCTCGACGCCGATGGCGGGGCGATGTTCAACGTCGCGATCCGCACGCTCGCGATCAGCGGCGGCGACGACCATGCGACGCTTGGCGCGGGCGGCGGGATCGTCGCCGATTCGCAAGCGCACGAGGAATGGGACGAGGCGCTCGCAAAGATGGATTTCGTCACGGCGGGCACCCGCACGATCGACCTGATCGAGACGATGGCGTTCGATCCGATCGACGGCATCAAGCTGCTCGAACGGCATCTCGCCCGGATGAAAGGCAGCGCCGGTGCGCTCGGCTTCACATTCGACCGCCACGCCGCGCGCAACGAACTCCAGGCGGCGACCTTTCGCCTGCGCGAGCCCAAGCGCATCCGGTTGTTGTTGGCGCGGTCGGGCGCGGTGGCGATCGAGGTCGCGCCGATGCCATCAGCGCCCGCCCGTCCCGTCGCAATCGGCATCGTCCCAATGCCTGTCGCTCGCACCGACTTCCGGCTAGGCCACAAGACCAGCGATCGTGCGTTTTACGATCAAGCGCGCAGCGATGCTTTCGAAGTGCTGTTCGAACGCGACGGTCAGTTGGCCGAAGGCAGCTTCACCAACCTGTTCGTCGAACGCGACGGCATGCTGCTCACGCCCCCGCTCGGGCTCGGTCTGCTCCCCGGCGTGCTGCGCGGCGAGTTGATCGACAGCGGCCGCGCGGTCGAGGCGGTGCTGACGCGCGTCGATTTGGCCGGCGGTTTCCTGATCGGCAACGCGCTCCGTGGTCTGATCCCGGCTACGCTCGCCTGAAAGATTTGTTGCGGTTGCGAAGGCTCGTCACGCCGCTATAGCCGCCCCGCACATAGGGGACTCGCACATGCAACCTTCCGCCGCGCTCAACCGCATCAAGCCGTCGCCGACGCTGGCGATCACCAGCCGTGTGGCCGAGTTGAAGCGCGATGGAGTCGATGTGATCGGGCTGGGGGCTGGCGAACCCGATTTCGACACGCCCGACTTCATCAAGGAAGCCGGGATCAAGGCGATCCGCGACGGCCAGACCAAATACACCAATGTCGACGGCACGCCCGAATTGAAGGAAGCGGTGCGCGCCAAGTTTTTGCGCGACAACGGCCTGACCTATGGCATCGACCAGATCACGGTGAACGCCGGCGGCAAGCACACCCTGTTCAACGCGATGGTCGCCACGCTCGATCCGGGCGACGAAGTGGTCATCCCGGCGCCTTATTGGGTCAGCTATCCCGACGTCGTCCTGTTCGCGGGCGGCGTCCCGGTTTTCGCTCCCGCGGGCGCCGACCAGCACTACAAACTCAAGCCCGAACAGCTCGAAGCGGCGATCACCCCGCGCACCAAGTGGCTGATCCTCAACTCGCCGTCCAACCCGACCGGCGCCGCCTATAGCGAAGCGGAACTGAAGGCGCTTGGCGACGTGCTCGAACGCCATCCGCACGTCTGGATCTACGCCGACGACATGTACGAGCACATCGTGTTCGACGACTTCCAGTTCACCACGATCGCACAGGTATGCCCGTCGCTCTGCGACCGCACTCTGACTGCGAACGGCGCGTCGAAAGCCTATGCGATGACCGGCTGGCGGATCGGGTTCGCGGGCGGCCCGGCCTGGCTGATCAAGGCGATTGCGAAGCTGCAATCGCAATCGACCAGCAACCCGTGCTCGATCGCGCAGGCCGCCACCGTGGCCGCGCTCAACGGCGATCAGTCGTTCCTCAGGGACAATGCCGCCTTGTTCCAGTCGCGCCGCGACCTCGTCGTGTCGATGCTCAACCAGGCCAAGGGCATCACCTGCCCGCGGCCCGAGGGCGCGTTCTACGTCTATCCCGAATTCTCCGCGCTGGTGGGCAAGACCACCCCGAACGGGCGGCTGATTTCGACCGACGAGGATTTCGTCGGCTACCTGCTCGACGAAGCGCGCGTGGCGGCGGTGCAGGGCGAGGCGTTCGGCCTCTCGCCGGCGATGCGGATCAGCTATGCGACGTCGGACGATCTGCTGCGCGAGGCGTGCGAGCGTATCCAGACCGCCTGCGCCGCGCTGCGTTAACCAACCCTGCCCGGCGATGAACGGCCGGATCAGATAAAGTTCAGTCCCGAAAACCTAATGTTCACCCATTGATGGTTGAAGCGGCGCGGGGACGCGCCGATTTGGGCCGTTTGAAGGGACAAGAGACATGAAAGCCATCCTCAAATCCGCGACGCTGTGGCGTTTCCTCGGCGGGTTCGCGCTCGGCGGGATCGGTGTGCTGACGCTCCATCCGGCGACGGCGGAAACCGCGCCGGCCGCACCGGCGACGATCGAAGCCGGCCGCTAGATCGTATCCTTGGCCGCGCCCGGTAGTTCCTATATTCAAGGGAACCCGGAGCCGCCCATGATCAAGACCGCCCTGATTCTCGTACTGGCCGGTGGCGTCGCGTTCGGCGCGACTCACACCACCGCCGCCGCCGAACGCGCCGTAATCATTCCCGCCCCCGCGCGTGACGTCGCGCCGACCGCCGCCCCGCGCATCGCGGTTTTCGCCGGCGGGTGCTTCTGGGGAATGGAGGCGGTATTCGAACGCGTGAAGGGCGTAGCCAACGTCACCGCGGGTTATGCCGGCGGCGCCGCGGCCACCGCGACCTACGACCAGGTGTCGACCGAAACCACCGGCCATGCCGAGGCGGTGCGGATCGCCTACGACCCGCGCGTCGTCAGCTACGGCACGCTGCTGCGCGTCTATTTCTCGGTCGCGACCGATCCCACCTCGCTCAATCGCCAGGGTCCGGACGCCGGCCCCAGCTATCGCTCGGCGATCTTCCCGCAGAATGAGGCGCAGCGCGGCGTCGCCGCAGCCTATATCGCGCAACTGACGCGCGCCAGGGCGTTTCCACGGCCGATCGTGACGAAGCTCGAGGCCGGACGCTTCTTTCCGGCCGAAGACTATCATCAGCATTTCTACGACAAGAACCCGAACCATCCCTATATCGTCAATTGGGACAAGCCCAAGGTCGCGGCCTTCCGCGCGGCGTTCCCGCAGCTGGCGAAGTAACAGGCAACGTAATCAGGCGGCGAGCGGGAACCTGAGCAAGCGGTCGGCGATCGGCACCAGCGCCTCGCCGCTCCGCCCCACCGCGCGAACGATCTCGGGATGATGGATGTCGAGTCCCCCGGTCAGCGCGCCGAACGCCGGCAGGATCAGCTTGCTCTCGGTCGCGACGAAGCAGCGCCGCGCGACCAGCCGCCCGCGCACCCGCACGCGCAGCTTGGGATGAAAGTGCCCTGACAGTTCCGGCCGCGGATCGCGGCGATCGGCTTCATGACGCAGCACGAGCCCGTCAATCACCGCCTCGTCGGCCACCGTGCCGCCGCATGAATCACCGATCGCCGGGTCGTGGTTGCCGACGATCCATGTCCAATGGTGCGCCGCGGTCAGCGCGCGCAGCCGCGTCTGTTCGGCTACGGGCAATCGCTCGCAGCCGCGCCGGTCGTGAAAGCTGTCGCCCAGGCACCAGATCTCTGCCGGATCGGTCGCCGCGACCACCGCCTCGATTACCGCCAGCGTCGCCGCGCTGTCGTACGGCGGCAGCATCTGGCCGAAACCGGCGAACCAGCTCGCCTTTTCGAAGTGGAGATCGGCGACGATCAGCGCACGCCGCGCCGGCCAGAAAAGCGCGCCTTCGGGCAGGACGGCGAATTGGCGGCCGGCGAACGAAAAGGGAACCATATCCCGCCAATGCCGTATTATTGCGGACCGATCAACGGCGTGCGGCAGTGCGGCAAATTCCGCTTGATCGGCCAATAAAGAGGCGTAAAGCGCGCCGTCCTTCCTGGCAGGCCAACGAGTCCATGTCATCCGGTGCCAATGCGTCCAAAGACGCGATGCCCCCCAAAATATTGCTGGGCCTGACGATCGGCGCGATCGGCGTTGTATTCGGCGATATCGGCACCAGCCCGCTCTACGCATTTCGCGAGGCGCTGGGTCAGGCGGCCGCCGACGGGCTGGAGGCTAACGAGATTCTCGGCGTGCTCAGCCTCGCTTTGTGGACGCTCTTCCTCGTCGTCACCGTGAAATATGTGCTGTTCCTGATGCGCGCGAACAATCGCGGCGAGGGCGGCGTGCTGGCGCTGGCCGCACTGGCGCGTCGCGCGCTGGGCTGGCGGTCGCGCACCGCGTTGGTGCTCGGCGCGGCGGGTGCGGCGCTGTTCTATGGCGACGCGATGATCACTCCGGCGCTGTCGGTGCTGTCGGCAGTCGAAGGATTGCGCACGCTCCCCGGCGAGGCGCAGGCGTTCAACGAGACGCAGATCATGCTGATCACGATCGCCCTCATGATCGGCCTGTTCGCGATCCAGGCGCGGGGCACGGCGCGCGTATCCGCCCTGTTCGGTCCGGTTTGCATCCTGTGGTTTGTCGTGATCGGCGGGCTCGGGTTGTGGCACATCTTCGACGAGCCCGGCATCCTGAGGGCGATCTATCCGTATTACGCCGTCGCATTCCTGTTTACGCACGGCGTGCTCGGCCTGTTCGTGCTCGGCGCCGTGTTCCTGACCGTCACCGGGGTCGAAGCGCTGACCGCCGACATGGGGCATTTCGGACCGAGGCCGATCAGGGTCGGTTGGTTCGGGCTGGTGTGGCCCGCGCTGATCCTCAACTATCTCGGTCAGGGAGCCTATACGCTGAACAAGCTGGAGGCGGTGACCGCCAGCGGTCAGAAGTTCGCCAATGCGGACTGGTTCTTCCTCCTCGCGCCCGACGCTGCACGGCCCTGGCTGATCGTTCTCGCCATGCTGGCGACGATCATCGCCAGCCAGGCCGTCATCACCGGCGCCTATTCGCTGACCCAGCAGGCGGTGCAGCTTGGCCTGCTGCCGCGACTGCGCGTGCGCAACACATCGGCGGATTATGCCGGGCAGATCTATTTGCCTTCGGTCAACTGGTTGTTGCTGGCCGGCATATTGGTGCTGGTGATCCAGTTCCGCACGTCTTCGGCGATGGCCGCGGCCTATGGCATCGCCGTGACCGGGACGATGGTGGTGACGACGTGCCTGGCCTATATCGTCGTGCGCCATCGCTGGCGCTGGCCGCGCCCCTGGGCCGTGCTGCTTATCACGCCGTTCCTGACGCTGGACCTCGTCTTTTTCGGCGCCAATGTCCTGCGCGTGATCGAGGGCGGCTGGGTGCCGCTGGCGATCGCCGCACTGATCGGCTTCACGATCTTCACCTGGGTGCGCGGCAAATCGATCGTGCGAACGTTCGAACAGCGCCAGAGCGTCCCGCTCGCCGATCTCGCCGCGGCGCTTTCCCGCCGACCGCCCGAACGGGTCGAGGGCACCGCGATCTTCTTGACCGGCACGCCGACCGCTGCGCCCGGTGCGCTGCTTCACAATCTCAAGCACAACAAGGTGCTTCACGCGACGAACTTGATCGCGTCGGTCAAGACCAGCGATATGCCCTATGTCGAAGCCGACGACCGGTGCGACATCAAGCGGCTCGACGACAATTTCAGCGTCGTCGTGTTGCGCTACGGCTTCATGGAGAGCCCCGACGTGCCGCACGACCTCGCCGTCGCCGCGAAGGCCGGCTTGCTCGAACTGGACCCGATGAAGGCGAGCTATTTCATCGGCCGCAACACGCTGAAGGCCGACGCCGATGTCGGCATGCCGCTATGGCAGGACCGCATCTTCATGTTTTTGCAACGCAATGCGAGCGATCCGACCGACTTCCTGCGAATCCCGCCGGGCAAGGTGCTTGAGCTGGGCGAACAGGTGACCGTCTGACGGTGGAGAATTTGCCGTGTTCAGCCTGTTGTCCTTGTTTCTCATGCAAGCCGCGCCCGCGGTGCCGTCGCCGGCCGACTTGTCGGACGCCCGCTGCATATTCCTGTTCGGTTATTTCGGGTCGCGCGGCACGCCCGGCCAGGAAGGGCAGGCCAAGCTCGGCACGATGTATTTCGTCGGCAAGGTTCGCGGGCGCAATTCGTCGACGGATTTCGGCAAATTGCTCGCAGCGGCGGCGGCGGATGCGAAACGGGCGAACGTCAACGCCCAGACGGAGGGCGCACGCTGCGAACGCGAATATCAAACGGCGGCGATCGCCCTCACCGAGGGCGCGAAGTCGGTGAACGCACGCGCCAGACCCTGATCGCTAGCCGGCGTAAGCCTTTACGAGATCATACAAATAATCGCGCCCGGTATAGAGCGATTCGACCCTGATCCGCTCATTCAGCCCATGCACGCCGCTGAAATCGCTGTCGACGAAGCTGCCCGGCGCGCCGTAGACGGGGATGCCGATCGCTTCGAGGAAAATGCCGTCGGTCGCGCCGGTCGACATGGTCGGCAATAACGGCACGCCGGGGAAGTATTTCGCCGCCAGCGTCGTCATCGGACCAGTGATCTTCGGATCGAGCCTGGGCGGGATGCCGATCGGGCGGATCGGGGTGTTGGCGGTTACCGTCACCTTCGGCCCCGCCAGCTCTTTCAACTTGGCGAGCGTGCCGTCGACGCTTTCCCCCGGGAAGATGCGGCAATTGATGTTCGCGGTGGCGCTTTGCGGCAACGCGTTTTCGGCATGCCCGGCCTTCAACAGGGTCGCGACGCAGGTCGTGCGCAGCGTCGAATGCATCGCCTTGTCCATGCTGACGATCTTGTCGGCGGCCGCGTCGTTGGGATTGGCGAGCAGCGTGGTTATCGCATCCGCCACCGGCCTGGGCGTGGTCGGCGCCTTTGCTACCATCCCGAAGAAGGCGCGAGTCGTGTCGGTAAACCTGACCGGGAACTCGTAGCCCTGGACGCGCTTCAACGCGTCGGCCAGTTCGTAAATCGCGTTATCGGGAACCGGCTGCGAACTGTGTCCGCCGGGATTGGTGGTGGTGAAGGTGAAGTTCTGCGCGGCCTTTTCGCCGACCTGGATTGCGAGCAATTCGCGCTCGCCCTTGGCGTTGTACCGCCCGCCGCCGCCTTCGTTGAGCGCAAATTCCGCAGCGATCAGGTCGGGCTTGTTCTTAGCCAGCCATTCGGCGCCATTGAACGCGTAGGTCGTTTCCTCACCGCATGTCAGCGCCATCTTGACTGTCCGCTTGGGCTTGTAGCCCGAACTCTTGAAACGGATCATCGCGTCGGCCCAGATCGCCGCCATCGCCTTGTCGTCGATCGTGCCGCGACCGTAATAATAGCCGCCTTCCTCGGTCAGCTTGAACGGATCGCGCACCCAATCCTCGCGCTTGGCCGCGACGACGTCGATATGGCCGAGCAACAGGGTCGGCTTGGCCCTGGCGTCGCTCCCCTTGAGGATTGCGACGATGCCGCCGTCCCTGGGGTGTTCGGGCACCGAGAATTGGACAATGTCCGCATCGGCATAGCCCGCCGCCTTCAGCCGCGCCGCGACCTGCGCGGCGGCTTTGGTGCAATCGCCGATGTCAACCACCGTGTTGGTCTCGACCAGTTCCTTATAGAGCGAGAAGAACGCTTGCTGGTCGGGACGCGTCTGCGCTGCCGCGCTACCCACCGACTGCCCGCTCAGCGCCGCCGCGACGATCCACCCCAATGCGCGCATGTTTGTCCCCGCTCGTGTTGTTGCCGGAGAGTAGAGCGCCAAATCGTGAGGCTGGCAACCGGCCCTATTCGAACCGCGTCCGGTCGATGATCGCGTCCTTGGGCAAGGTCAGCCGGATCTCGCGATTGGCGAAGTCGATCTGCACACGACGAAACAGCTTCAACGTGTCCATGCCCAGCATCAGCGCCGGCGTGTCGGTCAGCCCGAAGCGCTTGAACGGCAGCGCATCGGCGAACGCGATCGGCACGCTGTGAAAACCGATCTTGGCGATCTCGAGTTGATCGATTACCCGGTAGTCGGCCTGCAACCACTGACCTGTCACCGCCAGCAGCCCGACTGTTCCCAGCGATTTTTCGGTGCGCACGCGCTTCAGCATCGCGAGATTGCCGATCGTCACCGGCGATCCTGTGTCGATCACCACCGAAATGCGCCGGCCCTTATAAGTGGCGTCGGTGACGATCAGTTGTCCGTAGACGTTCTTCGCGCGGATCACGATGTCGTCGGGGCCGGCCGCCGAGCGGCGTTTTTTCGCGGGACGCACTTCCATCACGTTGCGATCGAAATCGATCGACACCGCATGCCCCTTCAGCGCGTCGATCCCCAGCATTCCGGGTGCGCCGAGATTGGCGGCCGACACTGCCGGCGCTTCGAGCGTGTCGGGCTTGACCAGACTGACCTGAAGCGCTGGCAACAGGAATGTGCCAAGCTCGCTTTGTCCCGCCATCGTCGTTACACGCACGCGGCGACCCGCGGCGAGGTTGAGCCGGCCGGCAAGTTCGCTGGACACCACCGTTCGTTCCGCGCCGGTATCGATGATGAAGCGATACGGGCCGCTGGATCCGATGGATACCGGCACCGTCATGCGCTTGTCGTTCAAATCGAACCCGAGTGTGTCCGATGTCGCCAGGGTGGGATCGTACGACGACG
>JAFEEZ010000396.1 GCA_018240825.1 Pseudomonadota bacterium
CTGGGCGCGCAGGAAGCGTGCCGGACGATCGTCGAGAGCGCGATCATCGAGGCGGGCTATACGATCTACGGCTGGCGTCAGGTGCCAGTCGACGTGTCGGTGATCGGCCGCAAGGCGCAGGAAACGCGGCCCGAGATCGAGCAGATCATGATCGCGGGGCCCTTGCCCGACCAGCAATCCGCCGAGGAGTTCGAAAAGGATCTCTATCTCGTCCGCCGCCGGATCGAGAAGCGCGTCATTGCGGCGCAGATCAGCGGCTTCTACATCTGCTCGCTGTCGTGCCGGTCGATCATCTACAAGGGGCTGTTTCTCGCCGAATCGCTGTCGGTCTTCTACCCCGACCTCAAGGGCCCGCGGTTAGAGAGCCGGGTCGCGATCTTCCACCAGCGTTATTCGACCAACACGTTCCCGCAATGGTGGCTGGCGCAGCCATTCCGCTGCCTCGCGCACAATGGCGAGATCAACACGATCCGCGGCAACAAGAACTGGATGCTCAGCCACGAGATCAAGATGGCGGCGACATCGTTCGGCGAGCATTCGGAGGACATCAAGCCGGTGATCCCGGCCGGCGCGTCGGACACCGCCGCGCTTGACGCGGTGTTCGAAGCGATCTGCCGCTCGGGCCGCGATGCGCCGACCGCCAAGCTGATGCTCGTTCCCGAAGCATGGGGCGGCAAGGGCGAGATGCCCAGGGCCCATCTCGACATGTTCAAATATCTCGGCTCCGTCATGGAGCCGTGGGACGGCCCCGCCGCGCTGGCGATGACCGACGGGCGCTGGGCGGTCGCGGGAATGGACCGCAACGCGCTGCGCCCGCTGCGCTACACGCACACATCGGACGGGCTGCTGATCGTCGGATCGGAAAGCGGCATGGTGGTGGTGCCGGAAACGATGATCGTCGAAAAGGGCCGGCTCGGCCCCGGCCAGATGATCGCGGTCGACCTGCACGAGGGCAAGCTGTTCCACGACCGCGAGGTCAAGGACCGCATCGCCGGCGAACACGATTATGCCGCGATGATCGGCAAGTTCCTGACCGCCGATGACCTCCCCGCCCCCGATGGCGATCCCGTCACCCGCTTCGATCGTGCCGAGCTGCTGCGCCGCCAGGTCGCGGCCGGCCAGACGATCGAGGATATGGAGCTGATCCTGTCGTCGATGGTCGAGACCGCGAAGGAAGCGGTCGGATCGATGGGCGACGACACCCCGCTTGCGGTGATTTCCGACCAGCCGCGGCTGATCAGCCAGTTCTTCCGCCAGAACTTCTCGCAAGTCACCAACCCGCCGATCGACAGTCTGCGCGAGCGCCACGTCATGTCGCTCAAGACGCGCTTCTCCAATCTCGCCAACATCCTCGACACCGGCCAGGCGCAGGACGGCGTGCTGGTGCTCGAAAGCCCGGTGCTCGACGGCGCTGGCTGGGCGCGGCTCAAGGCGCATTTCGGCGGCGCGGCGGCCGATATCGACTGCACCTTCCCCGCGGGCGGCGGCCCCGAAGCATTGCGCACCGCAATTCAGCGCATCCGCAACCAGGCTGAGCAGGCGGTGCGCGAGGGCAAGTCCGAGCTGTTCCTGTCCGATCGCGATATCGGCGAGGACAAGGTCGGGATCGCCGGCGTGCTCGCCGCCGCGGCGGTTCACACGCACCTCGTCCGCCGGGGCCTGCGCTCCTATTGCTCGATCAACGTCGAAACCGCCGAATGCCTCGATACGCATTATTATGCAGTGCTGATCGGCGTGGGCGCGACCACCGTTTATGCCTATCTGGCCGAGGCGGCGATCGCGGACCGGCACGGCCGCGGCCTGTTCGGCGACTTGAGCCTCGACAAGGCGCTCGCCAATCATCGCAAGGCGGTCGACGAGGGGCTGCTCAAGATCATGTCGAAGATGGGGATCGCGGTGATCTCCTCGTATCGCGGCGGATATAATTTCGAGGCGGTCGGACTGTCGCGCAGCCTGGTCAACGACCTGTTCCCCGGCATGCCGGCGAAGATTTCGGGCGAAGGTTACGCCTCGCTCTATCTGAACGCGCAGCTGCGCCACGATCAGGCGTTCGATCCCGCTGTCGTCACGCTGCCGATCGGCGGCTTCTATCGCCAGCGGCACACCGGCGAGACGCATGCCTATTCGGCGCAGCTGATGCATCTGCTCCAGACTGCGGTCGCGACGGACAGCTATTCGACCTACCAGAAATTCTCGCGCGGGGTCGCCGATTTGCCGCCGGTCTATCTGCGCGACCTGCTCGAATTCAACTTTCCCGATGAAGGGATCCCCGTCGAGCAGGTCGAGGCGATCACCGAAATCCGCAAACGCTTCGTGACGCCGGGCATGTCGCTCGGCGCGCTCAGCCCCGAGGCGCACGAAACGCTGGCGATCGCGATGAACCGCATAGGCGCGCGTGCGGTGTCGGGCGAGGGCGGCGAGGACAAGGTCCGCTACGCCCCCTACGAGAATGGCGACAACGCCAATTCGGGCGTCAAGCAGATCGCGAGCGGGCGGTTCGGCGTGACCGCCGAGTATCTCAACGCCTGCGACGAGATCGAGATCAAGGTCGCGCAGGGCGCCAAGCCCGGGGAGGGCGGGCAATTGCCCGGCTTCAAGGTGACCGAGTTCATCGCCAGATTGCGCCACTCGACGCCCGGCGTGACGCTGATCAGCCCGCCGCCGCACCACGACATCTATTCGATCGAGGATCTGGCGCAGCTCATCTACGACCTCAAGCAGATCAATCCGCGCGCGCGCGTATGCGTCAAGCTGGTGAGTTCCGCCGGGATCGGCACCGTCGCGGCGGGCGTGGCCAAGGCGCACGCCAAAGTCATCCTAGTCGCGGGGCATAATGGCGGCACCGGCGCGAGCCCGCAAACGAGCATCAAATATGCC
>JAFEEZ010000397.1 GCA_018240825.1 Pseudomonadota bacterium
GACGCAATTTGCGACAAGGTTCGTGATGACTTCGCCGCGTTGAACGCGCGCGCCTTGCCTCGATGAGCTTCAACACCTTCGGCCACGTCTTCCGCTTCACCACCTGGGGCGAGAGCCACGGGCCGGCGATCGGCGCGGTGGTCGATGGGTGTCCGCCGGGGCTGAACCTGAGCGAGACCGACATTCAGCCGTTCCTAGATGCGCGCCGTCCGGGGCAATCGCGCTTCACCACGCAGCGGCAGGAACCCGATCAGGTGCGTATCCTGTCGGGGGTTTTCGAGGGTAAGACGACGGGTACGCCGATTTCGCTGATGATCGACAATGTCGACCAGCGATCAAAAGACTATTCGGAGGTCGCCGCCGCCTATCGTCCCGGTCATGCCGATTACGCCTATGACGCCAAATACGGCCTTCGCGATTATCGCGGCGGCGGGCGGTCGTCGGCGCGCGAAACGGCATCACGCGTTGCCGCGGGCGCGGTGGCGCGGTTGGTGATCCCTGAGGTGACGATCACCGCCTGGGTCGAAGCGATCGGCGGCGACGCGATCGACCCGGCCAAATTCGACGCCGGCGAGATCGGCAACAACCAGTTCTTCTGCCCCGATGCCGACGCGGCGAAGCGCTGGGAAAAGCTGGTCGACGATGCGCGCAAGGCCGGGTCGTCGCTCGGCGCGGTCATCGCCTGCGAAGCGACCGGCGTGCCCGCCGGTTGGGGCGCGCCGCTCTACGCCAAGCTCGACGCCGAGCTTGCGCATGCGTGCATGGGGATCAACGCGGTAAAGGGGGTCGAGATCGGGGACGGCTTCGGCGCTGCTGCGCTAACCGGTGAGGCCAACGCCGATCCGATGCGGCCCGGCAATGACGGCCCCGTCTTCCTCGCCAACCACGCCGGCGGGATCGCGGGCGGCATCTCGACCGGCCAGCCGGTAACCCTGCGTGTCGCGTTCAAGCCGACCAGTTCGATCCTGACGCCCGTGGAAACTATCACGCGCGACGGAGAGGCGACCGACATCCGCACCAAGGGCCGTCACGATCCGTGCGTCGGAATTCGCGGCGCGCCCGTCGTCGAAGCGATGGTCGCCGTGGTGCTGGCCGACCAGAAACTGCTTCACCGCGCGCAAATCGGCTGATCACGCGACGGTTAATCGCGGATTCGGCTCGACACGCGGCCAGCCGTTGGAATCCGTCGATGCCTTCCCGCGCGCGCCGGACCTTTTTCGCGCCAGGACTCTTCTCAACGGGGTCCATCAAGGGACCAGGAGAAGATTTTCATGAAGTTGGTTATCCTCGCCGGTGCGCTGATCGCGGGTACTTCGGGTGTCGCCATCGCGCAGACGCTGCCGTCGGTGTCGACCCCCCAGACCACCGTCCCGTCGGTTTCGACGCCGAGCGCGACCGTGCCGCCGGTCTCAACTCCGCCGGTCTCGGCGCCCGACACCAGCACGAGCACCAGCGCCGATGCTAGCGCGGCCACGCCCGCCGCGGACGCCAATGCCGCCACGTCGGCGACGACGAGCGACAATGGGGCGACCGCCGACACCTCGGCGACCACCAGAACGAAGAAAAAGAAGAAGTAACCTGCCCACCCCTCGCAGGGTTACTTCATTCGGTCAGTCCGCGAACGGGTCGCGCACCAGGATGGTGTCGGCGCGTTCCGGGCTGGTCGACACCAGCGCAACCGGGCAACGGATCAGCTCCTCGATCCGGCGGATATATTTGACCGCCGCCGCCGGCAGTTCGGCCCAGCTTCGCGCGCCCGCGGTCGATTCCGACCAGCCCGGCACCGTTTCGTAGATCGGCTCGACCGCCGCCTGATCCTGGGGATGCGGGGGCAGGTAATCGTACGTCCGGCCGCCCAGTCGGTATCCGGTGCAGATTTTGATCTGGTCGAGCCCGTCGAGAATATCGAGCTTGGTCAGCGCGATCCCGGTGATGCCGCTGACCGCTGCCGATTGTCGCACCAGCACCGCATCGAACCAGCCGCAACGCCGCTTGCGCCCGGTGTTGACCCCGAACTCGCGCCCGCGCGTACCGAGATATTTGCCGATCTCGTTGTCCTGCTCGGTTGGGAAAGGCCCCGACCCGACGCGCGTAGTGTAGGCCTTGACGATCCCGAGCACGAACCCGACCCGGCTCGGCCCCAGCCCCGACCCCGCCGACGCCGTTCCCGCCACGGTATTGGACGAGGTGACGAACGGATAGGTTCCGTGATCGACGTCGAGCAGCACGCCCTGCGCGCCTTCGAACAATATCCGCCGCCCGCGCGCCTGCGCTTCGTTGAGCGTCACCCAGACCGGCTTGGCAAACGGAAGCACCACGTCGGCGATCTCGCGCAAATCGGCCAACAGCTTCTCGCGATCCACCGGCGGCTTGCCGAATCCGGCGAGCAGCGCGTCATGGTGCGCACAGAGGCGGTCGATCTGTGGGCCGAGCTCGTCGAGATGTGCGAGGTCGCAGATACGGATCGCTCGCCGTCCGACCTTGTCCTCGTACGCGGGCCCGATCCCGCGCCGCGTAGTGCCGATCTTCTGCCCCGCATTGCCTTCCTCCAGCGCGTCTTCGCGCAAAGCATCGAGGTCGCGGTGGAGCGGCAGGATCAGCGGCGCGGTCTCGGCGATATGGAGCAGGTCGGGCGTTACGCGCACGCCCTGTTCGGCGATCTTCGCCACCTCGTCGCGGAAATGCCAGGGGTCGAACACCACGCCGTTGCCGATGACCGACAGCGTGCCCCGCACCACGCCCGACGGCAGCAAGGCGAGCTTGTAGGTCTTGCCGTCGATCACGAGCGTGTGCCCGGCATTGTGCCCGCCCTGGAACCGCACGACGACGTCGGCGCGCTCCGACAGCCAATCGACGATCTTGCCCTTGCCCTCGTCACCCCATTGGGCGCCGATCACGGCGACGTTTGCCACGTCCTGCTCCATCTGCTGCGGGAAAACGAAAGTGCCCTACCGTTCCGGCGCGCCGGGGTCCACCCGATCCTTGACTTCGTGCCTCGCGCGCGGAAGTTTGTGTGCTCTGCACAGGGGGCTGCGAATGTCGAAACTTCTCACGACGTTGAGTGCGCTGCTGTTCCTCATTCCGGCGCCTGCGATTGCGCAGGAAATCGTCGTCACCGGCTCGCGCATGCGGAGCAATGGCGCAGAGGACACGGCGGGCATTGGCATTCGCCGTCGCGCCGATTTCGCGGTGCAGCGCGTCACCGTCTATGGCGACGCGCGCGACAAGGAGGCGCGGCGCAAGGAAATCCTCGATACCGTGCGCGCTGCGATCCAGCTTGGGGGCAAACGCGCCGTCCAGCTCGCCTATGGCGACGCGGTCATCCAGCCGCTGACGCTGGCGAACTTCGCTGACAAGCTGAAGTTCGAGAAGGATGAGGATCGCGACGATGCCGAGCAAGTCACATTCTTGATCAAGACGCCGCTCAGCGACGGCAATGCGCTTGCCGCGATCGATCGCCTCAACGCGTTCATCAAGGCCGTACCCGGCGTGGGCCGCGCGGTCATGGCGGCCGACGGTGAATCCGGCGTGTCGATCGTCGACCCGTCGCAGTACCGCCCGCAAATTCTCGCCGCCATCGCCGCCGATGCCAACGCCGCGGCGAAGCTGTTCGGCTCGGACTATGCGGTCGAGGCGGACAATCTCGCGACTCCGGTGCGCTGGGTACTGGTCAGCCCGACCGAGGTGCTCCTTTACATCGGACACGACCTCAAAGTGGTGCCGAAGCGTTAAAGCTCGCGAACCTCGCCGCCGGCTAATACGTGGGTGCAGAGCTGCGCCTCGGGCGTGTCGCCAGCCTCCAGTGCTGCGACCGTGACCCAACCTTCGCCGCGCAGCCTGGCCGCCAGCGCCGGGTCGGTGCCGAGCGGCACGAACAGCCGCCGCCGCGCATCCTCGCCGCCGCCCGCGACGATCGCGTCGGTGTAGAGCGAGAAGCCGATCGCGGCTTCCTCGCTGCCGTCCTCGTGGACGATCGTGTAGCTGCCGCCGCGGCCGATCTCGCCCCGCGCGCCGTCGGCGAACAGCGAGAAGCCGAGCCAGGTCTGATATTCGAACCCGTGCCGCTCGGTCGGGTCGAGTGTCAGCGCGACGCGGCCGCGTACCGCATCGGCCACGTGCCACAGCCCATCGAGCCGGCTGGTCAGCGCGCCGCCCGCGTCGAACGCGCACAGCCGGTCGTGCGCAGCATCGAACGGCCCCGCCGCTTCGATCAGCGGCAGATAGGCTGGCGCGATCGCCGCGACGCCGCCGGCATCCTTGGCGTCGAGCCGGTCGGCGAGATCGTCGAGCGATGCCTCACCGAGCGGAAACGGTCCCGCGCTCAGCACGCCGAGGAGATCGGGCAGGGTGAAGTCGACCGAGATGCCAGTCACGCCTGCCGCCTCCAGCGCCTCGACCGCGACCGTCACGATCTCGCGCGCCGCGGCCACGGTATCGAGCCCGATCAGTTCGCACCCCGCCTGACGCCGCTCGCGTTCGGGGGAAAGCTGCCCGGCGCGCAGCCGCAGCACCGACCCGGCATAGCTCAGCCGCGCCGGGCGCGGGTGGTGTCCCATCCGCGTCGCGGCGATCCGGCCGACCTGCGCGGTAATGTCGGGCCGGATCGCGAGCGTGCGCTGGCTGACGGGATCGACGAAGCGCACCGCGTCCTGCGCGCGCGTCGCCTTGAGCCGGTGTGCGAGCGCATCCTCGAACTCGGCGAGCGGCGGATCGACGCGCTCGTAACCATGCGCATGCGCCGCTTCCAGCACGCGCGCCTCCAGCCGCGCCGCCGCATCGGCCTGTGGCGGCAACCGGTCGTGGAAACCCGAAGGGAGAAGCGCGTGAGTCACGTCCGCCCCTTACCCTTTCCGGCTCAGAACGACAGCCCCATCACGGTCTTCACCCCCGCCAGCGCGCGGACCTTGGCGATCAGTTCCGGGCTTACCGCCTCGTCGACCGACAGCAGCAGGATCGCCTCGCCACCTGCCGAGCGCCGCCCGAGGTGGAACGTGCCGATGTTGACGCCTTCGGCGCCGAGCAGCGTGCCCAGCCGCCCGATGAACCCCGGCGCGTCTTCGTTGACGACGTAGAGCATGTGCCCGGCGAGATCGGCCTCGACCTTGATGCCGAACAATTCGACCAGCCGCGGAGCTTCGTTGCCGAACAAAGTGCCAGCGACCGAGCGATCGCCCGCGTCGGTCTTGACCGTCACCCGCACCAAAGTGTGGTAATCGCCCTCGCGGTCATGGCGCACTTCGCGCACGTCGAGCCCGCGCTCTTTCGCGAGGAACGGCGCGTTGACCATGTTCACGGTGTCGGTGTGGACGCGCATCATGCCCGCGAGCACGGCCGAGGTGATCGGCTTCTGGTTGAGCTCGGCCGCCGCGCCCTCGACCTCGATCGCGATCCCCGACGGCGCGCCGTGCGACAGCTGGCCGACCAGGCTGCCGAGCTTTTCCGCCAGCGCCATGTACGGCTTTAGCTTGGGCGCTTCCTCGGCGGAGAGGCTTGGCACGTTGAGCGCGTTGGTGACGCCGCCGTTGACCAGATAATCGGCCATCTGCTCGGCGACCTGGATCGCGACGTTGACCTGCGCTTCCGACGTGGAGGCGCCAAGGTGCGGCGTGGAGACGAAGTTCGGCGTCCCGAACAGCGGCGATTCGGTCGCCGGCTCGGTCACGAACACGTCGAGCGCGGCGCCCGCGACATGGCCCGAGTCGAGCAACTCCTTCAACGCCGCTTCGTCGATCAGACCGCCGCGCGCGCAATTGATGATCCGCACGCCGGCCTTGGTGCGGAGCAGGTTGTCGCGGCTCAGGATGTTGCGCGTCTGGTCGGTCAGCGGCGTGTGCAGCGTGATGAAATCGGCGCGGGCGAGCAACGTGTCGAGATCGACCTTTTCCACGCCCATCTCGATCGCGCGCTCGGGCGTCAGGAACGGATCGAACGCGATCACCTTCATGCGCAAGCCCCGCGCGCGGTCGGCGACGATCGACCCGATATTGCCCGCGCCGATCAGGCCCAGCGTCTTGGAGGTCAGCTCGACCCCCATGAAGCGGTTCTTCTCCCACTTGCCGGCCTGGGTCGAGGCGTCGGCCTCAGGCAGCTGGCGGGCGAGCGCGAACATCAGCGCGATGGCGTGTTCGGCGGTGGTGATCGAGTTGCCGAACGGCGTGTTCATGACGACCACGCCCTTTGCCGAGGCATAGGGGATATCGACATTGTCGACCCCGATGCCCGCGCGGCCGACGACCTTCAAATTGGTCGCGGCGTCGAGGATCGCCCTGGTCACCTTGGTCGAGCTGCGGATCGCGAGCCCGTCATACTGGCCGATCATCGCGGCGAGCTCGTCCGGCGTCTGACCCGTAATCTCGTCCACTTCGACCCCGCGCTCGCGGAAGATCTGCGCGGCCTTGGGGTCCATTTTGTCGCTGATGAGTACTTTTGGCATTTGTGAAGATCCTTGAACTTAAACACCCGTTCGCCCTGAGCTTGTCGAAGGGCGTGTTCCGGGCACGTGCTTCGACAAGCTCAGCACGAACGGTGGAAAGGGGTCAGGCAGCCTTCGCCTGCGAATAGGCCCAGTCGAGCCACGGCCCGAGCGCGACGATATCGGCGGTGTCGACCGTTGCGCCGCACCAGATACGCAGCCCCGGCGGCGCGTCGCGGTAGCCGGCGATGTCGAACGCGGCGCCCTCCGCTTCGAGCAGCGAGACCATTTTCTTGATGACGCCTTCGTCGGCATCGACCGTCAGGCACACGCTGGTCTTGGACCGCCACCATTCGTCAGCCGCAAGATGACCGAGCCATGGGCGTTCGCTAACGATCTTGTCCAGCGCTTCCGCGTTGGCCGAGCAGCGCGCGATCAGGCCCCAGCCTCCGCCGACCGACTTCGCCCATTCGAGCGCAAAAATCGCATCCTCGACCGCGAGCATCGACGGCGTGTTGATCGTCTCGCCCTTGAACACGCCTTCGGTCAACGCGCCCTTCGACACCAGGCGGAAGACCTTGGGCAGCGGCCAGGCCGGGGTATAAGTCTCCAGCCGCTCGACGGCGCGCGGACCGAGGATCAGGACGCCGTGCGCGCCCTCGCCGCCCAGCACCTTCTGCCAGCTGAAGGTCGCGACATCGATCTTGTCCCACGGCAAGTCGTAGGCGAACACGGCGCTGGTCGCGTCGGCGAAGCTCAACCCCGCGCGATCCGCCGGAATCCAGTCGCCGTCGGGCACCCGCACGCCACTGGTCGTGCCGTTCCAGGTGAACAGCACATCGTTGGACCAGTCGACCTGGCCGAGATCGGGGAGTTGGCCATAATCGGCCCGGATTATCGTCGGGTCGATCCTGAGCTGCTTGACGGCGTCGGTCACCCAGCCCTCGCCGAAGCTCTCCCAGGCGAGGCACGTGACGGGCCGCTGCCCAAGCATTGTCCACATCGCCATCTCGAACGCGCCGGTGTCCGAACCGGGGACGATGCCGATGCGGTGCGTGTCGGGCAAGCCGAGCAACTCGCGCATCAGGTCGATCGCATAAGCAAGCCGCGACTTGCCGATCTTCGAACGGTGCGAACGGCCGAGGCTGTCCGTGGCGAGTTTGGCCGCATCCCAGCCCGGAGGCTTGGCGCAGGGCCCGGAGGAAAAATAGGGGCGCGCCGGCTTCGCGGCGGGCTTTGGCGCAGACGCAATGGCGGCGTCGGCCACAGTAAGATCAGTCATGTCAGTCTCTCCTTGCAGAGAGCACGCGCGGCGTTGGGACCGCGTGGCCCGTTGACGGCGCTGACGGATTTTGTGCGGTGCGTCAAGCCGGGATTGGTGCGCGCCGTCCGCGATCCCCGCCCGGTGTGGTATATTGCTGTCGAACCGGGCCGTCGTGCCGCTGCACCAAAATGGGACGGTTTGACCGCGCCCGGCGGGGTCGGTTCAGTTAATCTGCATTAAGGTGTATGAAAAGCGATCGGCCGAAAAACATCGCGGAGTCGCACCGGCTGCATCAATTTGAGAGTGGGGACAAATTCGATGACGACTCGATTCGGCCGGTTGGCCGCAGCCGGCCTTGCCGCGATGATGGCGGCGAGCCCGGCCTATGCCGCACCTACTTTGGTCGGCCAATTCTCGGGCAACGAATGCGGCGGCCCGGGCGGCTTTTCCAATTGCTATGCCTATCAGAACGGCACAACATCGCAGGGGCAGAATGGCGGCGGGTCGCCGACGATCTTCAAGAAGAACAGCGATGGTTCGACCGATATCTCGACGCTGTTCCCGACGATCACCGGCGCGGAGTTCACGGTCACCTACACGGCCGCGTCGAACCAGCTGTCGTTCACCTATACGCCCGGCAGCGGCGATCCCGTGATCCATTATGTCGCGATCAACCAGGCAAATTACACGTATCTCTATTATGACTCTGCACCGATATTTAACGGCACGATCACACTAAACACGCTGTTCCCGAACAACCCGGGCTGGTCGCACATCACCTTCTTCGACACCGGCACTCCTGCGGTGCCGGAGCCGGCGACCTGGGCGATGCTGATCGGCGGGTTCGGCGCGATGGGCTTCGCGCTGCGCCGCCGTCCGAAGGTGGCGGTGACCTGCGCCTGATCGCGCGACCGCAGCTTTCGATCCGCTGATCCCGTAACACGCCGTCCGCGCCCTCCGCGCGGGCGGCGTTTACCTTTGGTTAACCATGTTCGCGTGACACTTGCGCGCGATGAAGCGCTCCGCTCCCTTGCTCGGTCTTGCACTTGCCGGCTGCGTGTTCGGCGGCGGCGAGAAACCGCCGACACGGCCGATGGGATCGCCGCCGGTCACCCTTAACCTGCCCACCAGCCGCGAGACGCAGGCGTGCTATGCCGATCTGTCGCGCGACGGCGTTCGTTACTCGCCGCTGCCCGACCGCGATTATGGCGGCGGGTGCCAGGTGATCGGCGCGGTACAGCTGCTCGACATCGGCGTGCCGGTGACGGGGATCAAGGCGATGCGCTGCGGGCTCGCCGAGGAATTCATCGGGTGGACGCGCAACGCCGTCGCCCCCGCCGCGTATCAGATGCTCGGCAGCCAGCTTGTCCGGATCGAGACGATGGGCACCTATGCCTGCCGCAACACCGTCGGGACGGCCACCGCCCGGCTGTCGGGGCATGGCCTCGCCAATGCGGTCGACGTGTCGGCGTTCATCCTGGCTGATGGGCGGCGTATTTCGGTCAAGGACAACTGGCGGTCGGACGACGACGGGATCCAGCGCTTCTGGAAAACCATTCACGCGTCGGCCTGCAAGCGGTTCGGCACCGTGCTCAGCCCCGACTACAACGCCGCGCACTACGATCACCTCCATCTCGAGGACGATCGCAAATCCTTCTGCCGCTAGTTGTCGGCGCTCCTGTTCCGGAAGGAGCACAGGCCCCTTCAAAGCATCGAAACTTTGCTCTAGGAGCATGGGATGACCGACACCCGCATCCCCTCACGCGTCTTCCCGCCGGCAAAGGAAGAGGCCGACCGCGCCAAGACCGGCGTTTCCACCCCGCAGACGGAGAACCCGGCCTATCGGCTGGCGTTCCAGGACATGGATTTCCTGTTGCGCGAGGATCTGCGCCCCGTCCGTTTCCAGCTCGAACTGCTCAAGCCTGAACTGATCCTCGATGAAGCCGGCATCGCGTCGACCTTCGTGATGTACGGATCGGCGCGCATTCCGGAGCCGGAAAAAGCCAGGGCGCTGCTCGCCGCCGCCAAGGACGAGGCCAGCCGCCGGATTGCCGAGCGGCTGGTCGCCAAGTCCAAATATTACGATGTCGCGCGTGAACTCGCGCGGATCGCCAGCAGTTGCCCGCGCGACGCCAACGGCAAACGCCAGTTCGTCGTCTGTTCGGGCGGAGGGCCGTCGATCATGGAAGCGGCCAATCGCGGCGCCGCCGATGTCGGCGCCGAATCGATCGGGCTCAACATCCTGCTGCCGCACGAACAGGCGCCCAACCCCTACGTGACGCCGTCGCTGAGCCTGCAATTCCACTATTTCGCGCTCCGCAAGATGCATTTCCTGCTCCACGCGCGCGCGCTGGCGGCGTTCCCGGGCGGGTTCGGGACGTTCGACGAACTGTTCGAACTGCTCACCTTGATCCAGACGGGCAAGATCCAGCCGATCCCGGTTCTGCTCTACGGCCGCGAGTTCTGGGAGCGCGTGGTCAATTTCGAGGCGCTGGTCGAGGAAGGCGTCGTGTCGGCCAAGGACCTGAAGATCTTCACCTATTGCGAAACCGCCGAAGAGGGGTGGCGCCGGGTCGAGGAATTCTATCGCGACCGCACGTTCGAACAGGGCAAGTCCGAAGCCGAAGCCCATTCCGCCGAACAGGTCGCCGCCCACGCCCCGACCGCGCGCGGCAAAGAGGCCGGGTATTGAGCTGACCGGTGTTCCTGCGAAAGCAGGAACATGGCGTCAACCAACCTGCCGTTCGCGATACCTTCGCAGGCTCCTGCTTTCGCGGGAGTACAGGATGACGTTACTTCGCCGGCGCGCGCCTGGCCGCGTTTTCGTCCTTCGACGGCGCCCCGGCGGCGGCCGAGGGATTGCCCGCGGTCGTATTGCCGCCGGCGGCCGGGGCCACGGTGTTCCCCGCGACCGGCGCGGCGCCTTCCTTGCCCGCGGGGGCGGCGGCGGGAGGCGGGGGCAGCGGCAGATTCGAACCCTGCTGATTCAGATAGAGGATCACGTCGGCGCGATCCTTGGGATTGGACAGGCCGGCGAAGGTCATCTTGGTGCCGGGCGCATATTTGCGCGGAGACGTCAGCCAAGCGTTGAGATCGTCGAACGTCCATTTGCCGCCATGGCTCTTAAGCGCGTCGGAGAAGGCGAAGCCGCCGCGTCCTTCGGCTTCATTGTCGCCGACAATACCATAGAGATTGGGGCCGATGCCGTTGGCGCCGCCCTGGTTGACGGTGTGGCACGCCGCGCACTTCTTGAACACTTCGGCGCCCTTGGCGGCGTCGGCGCCGGGGAGCAGACTGGCGATCGGCACTTCGGCCGCAGCGCCGCTGTCGCCGCCCTCGGCGACGCCTTCGACCGGGAATCCTTCCTTCTTGGGCTCGCCGCTTTCGTAGATCATCCCGCCCACAATCGTCAGCCCCAGCGCAGCGAAGCACCCGGCCAGCACCCAGCCCGCGATCGTGTTGGCATTGTCGTTCATGGTTTCGGCGAGGCCCCTGATAAGTTGCAGACCCTTTAGTAACGCGAAACGGAAGGGGCAAGGTTGCGTTTTGGGCGACCTCGCCGTCTTGCCCGTACCGGGGCGCGTCAGGCAAAAGCCCGGTTGAAGCCGCCGCAACGCATCACTAAGCGGCCTGCTCGATGGAGAACTTCGCCGCCCCCGCCCGCGGACTTGTCGCCGCGATGACCCAGGCCGCAGCCGCCGCGCCGGAACGCGGGGTCGCGTTTCAGGGCGCGCCGGGCGCGAACAGTCACGTCGCCGCACAGGAATGCTTTCCCGACGGACTGCCGCTACCCTGCTTCTCGTTCGAGGACGCGATCGACGCGGTGAAGGACGGGCGCGCCGACTGCGCCGTCATCCCGATCGAGAATTCGCTCCACGGCCGCGTCGCTGACATGCATTTCCTGCTGCCCGAATCAGGGCTGGTCATCACCGGCGAGCATTTCCTGCCGATCCGCTATGCGCTGATGGGATTGGGCCCGATCAAGGGCGTCAAGGAAGCGATGAGTCACCCCCAGGCGCTCGGCCAGTGCCGCCACTGGCTGAAGGCGCATGGGATCAACCCGATCGCCTATCCCGACACTGCAGGCGCTGCGGCATTGGTCGCGGAGCTGAACGACCCGAGGGTTGCCGCACTCGCCCCGCCGCCCGCTGCGCAGATCTACAATCTCGACACGCTGGCGAGCGACATTGCCGACGCCGAGCACAACACGACGCGCTTCGTGACGCTGGCGCGCGGCGGCAAGCCGCTGACCGGCGACGGCCCGTTCATGACGACGATCATCTTCGAGGTGAAGAACGTCCCCGCCGCGCTCTACAAGGCGATGGGCGGGTTCGCCACGAACGGCGTCAACATGACCAAGCTGGAAAGCTACCAAAAGGGCGGCAGCTTCGCCGCGACCGATTTCTATGCGGACGTCGAGGGGCGGCCCGGCGACGACAATCTCGACCGCGCGCTGGAGGAATTGGGGTTCCATTCCAAATGGTTGCGCGTGCTGGGCAGCTATCCCCAGGCGAGGAAGCGGGGATAGAACTTTCCTACAGAAGGTCGGCTGTGGCATGGTAAATTCCCTCTCCCCGTTGGGGAGAGGGTTAGGGAGAGGGGCAAGTGCGACGCACCATCGACAGGCCCCCCCCCCCTTTCCCTTCTTCGGGGGGGGGGGGGGGAATAAAAACTGTCCGGTGGTGGGCCTTGCGTGC
>JAFEEZ010000398.1 GCA_018240825.1 Pseudomonadota bacterium
GTTGCAGAAAATCGATGCCCGGTGGAAATCGACCGAACGAAGAGAGGGAAATCCGATGCCGATGCCGAAGAACACGATCTGCCTCTGGTACGACAAGGACGCGGAGGCGGCCGCCCGCTTCTATGCCGAAACCTTCCCCGACAGCCATGTCGGAAAACCGATGCTGGCGCCAGCCGACTATCCCGATGGCGGCGCGGGGAATGAGATCGTCGTCGAGTTCACCCTGCTGGGCCAGGCGTTCTCCGGACTGAACGGCGGAGACATGTTCAAGCCCAATGAAGCGGTAAGCTTCATGGTGGTGACCGAGGACCAGGAAGAAACCGACCGCTACTGGAACGCGATCGTCGGCAATGGCGGCCAGGAAAGCATGTGCGGATGGTGCAAGGACAAGTGGGGCTTTTCGTGGCAGATCACGCCGCGCGCCTTGCTCGAAGCGAACAGCGACCCCGACAAGGCGGCGGCCAAGCGGTCGTTCGAGGCGATGATGAAGATGAAGAAGATCGACATCGCCAAGATCGAAGCCGCCCGCGCCGGGGAGCCGGTGGCATGACCGCACCGGCGCACGAACTCGCGATCGAACGCACCTTCGACGCGCCGCGCGACGCGGTGTGGCGCGCGGTCACCGGGCATCTGACCGAATGGTGGTGCCCACGCCCCTGGACGTCAGAGATCAAGGCGGTCGAATGGAAGGATGGCGGGCGCTTCGCGATCACCATGCACGGCCCCAACGGCGAGGAGCATGGAGGCGACGGCATGTTGCTGGAGGTCGTGCCCGGCGAACGTTTCGTCTTCACCAACATGTTTGGCCATGACTGGCAGCCGCAAGACGCGCAGCCGATCGGCATTGTCGGGATGTTCGAGTTCGCCGACGCGGGCCACGGCAAGACTCGGTTCCGATCGAGCGCGCGGCACTGGAGCGAGGCCGACCGGAAAGTCCATGCCGATATGGGGTTCGAGCAAGGCTGGGGCGTGTGCGCCGACCAGTTGGAGGAGGTCGCGAAGAAACTGGCGGCGACCGCCGATGCGTAGGATCGTCGGCGCGATCTTCCAGTCGCTCGACGGCGTCATGCAGGCGCCGGGCGGCGAGACCGAGGATCCGACCGGCGGGTTCGACCAGGGCGGCTGGCAGTTCAAGTTGCCCGATCCCGCCGCCGACGAAACGCTCGGCCCGCTGCTCGGCGGCGATTACGACTTGCTGCTCGGGCGGCGCACCTACGACATATTCGCCGCCTTCTGGCCCTATGTCGAAGGCGACGAGGCGCCGATCGGCGAAGCCTTCACCCGCGTGAACAAATATGTCCTGACGCATGGCGACCAGCCGCTCGACTGGGAGAACAGCCATCGCCTGACGAGTATCGACGACGTTGCGAAGCTCAAGGCGGGCGGCGGTCCCGAACTCCGGATTTGGGGGTCGAGTACGCTTTATCCCGGGCTGCTCAGGGCAGGGTTGCTCGACCGGCTGGTGCTGATGACCTATCCCTTGACACTCGGGAAAGGAAAACGGCTGTTCGGCGAGGGCACGCCGCCGGGCGCGCTCATGATGGCCGACCATGTCGTCACGCCCGCGGGTACAATCGTCGCCACCTACGAACCCGCGGGTCCGATCCCCGCCGAAGCGCCGCACCAGCCCTCCCCCGCGACCAGCGACCGCGAAGCGGAGCGGCAGCGGAGGATAAAGGACGGGACTTGGTGATCGAGGCCAGCCGCTTGCATTAATGGCTTCCCGTCAGAGGCCGCAGTCCAGTTGCGAGCCGCTCAACACTGGATCCCCGGCTTTCGCCGGGAGGCGTCGAAATGCACGCAAGCACCTCGATTGACGCCGCTCGCCTTCGCGCTAAGCCTCCGCCGATGCCCGCCCGTCCCCGCCCATTCCTCGCCGCGATCCTGATCGGGCTGGTGGCGGAGATGCTGTTCCTGTGGGGTGTCGCGACGCCGCACATGCTGGTGTTCGACGAAATCCACTATGTTCCCGCGGCACGTGCGCTGCTGGCGATGCAGGCGCCGCTCAACACCGAGCATCCGTTGCTCGCCAAGGAGTTCATCGCCGCAGGCATCGCCTTGTTCGGTGACAACAGTTTCGGCTGGCGGTTCTTCTCGACGATCGCGGGGGCGGCGACCGTCATGGGCGTGTTCGCGATCCTGTGGCTGCTGTTCGGCCGGATACGCCCGGCGGCGATGGGTGCGGCGTTCGCATTGCTCAACTTCACGATTTATGTCGAGGCGCGGATCGCGATGCTCGACGGGTTTCTCGCCGCATTCACCGTGCTGGCGGTCGCGGCGATGCTGTGGGCGATGGACGCGCCGCCGGGGCGCGCGTGGCCGCGCTGGATGCTGAGCGGTGCGCTGTTCGGGCTGGCCATTGCCGCGAAGTGGCTCGCGCTCCCCTATCTCGCGCTCGCAAGCGCCGCGTTCCTGATCGTCCGCTGGCGCGACGCCCGCGCGGCGAAGCGACCGTTAGCCGCGATCTTCTCCGCCAGGGATCAGCCGCACTGGCCCGGCCTGCCCGCCATTCCGGCGCTCGCGGCGTTCGGCCTTGTCGCCGCGGCAGCCTATTTCCTGACCTTCGTTCCCGCCTTCTTCTACCGCGACGATCCGATGACGCTCGCGAAGCTGCTGCCCTTTCAGGCCCAGATGTATGCGCAGCAGACCCAGGTGTTGCCCCACCATACCTATCAGTCGGACTGGTGGACCTGGCCGCTAATGATCAGGCCGATCTGGTACCTCTACGAGCATGCCGACGGCGCGATGCGCGGCGTGCTGATGATCGGCAACCCGGCGGTCCTGTGGGGTGGGCTTGTCGCGGTGCTGGGGTGTCTGTGGAGCGGCTGGAGCGAGCGAAACGGGCGGCTGCTGGCCGCCGGACTATTGTGGGTCGCCGCCTATCTGCCCTGGGCGATCATCCCGAAGTCGCTCGGCTTCTTCTATTATTACTACGTGCCCTCGATCGCGCTCCCGATCGCGCTGGCGGCGGCGTGGGATCGCTACGCCAAGGGTAAGTTGATCTACTGGGACGAGGGTTTCCTCGTGATGTGCTTCGGCCTGGCCGTCTATTTCTTCCCGATCCTGTCTGCGGCGCCGCTGGCGAATGAACAAGCGTTTCAGCATTGGATGTGGTTTTCGACTTGGCCCTAATATCGTCCCCACACAAATCGCGACGACAGCGCGAAATTCCACACCGCGCTGACTAATATCCCGGCGAGCGCCGAGACGATCCACGTGTCCGATCGCGCGTCGTAGAGGAATGCCGCGACGCCGACATTCGCCACCGCACCGACCGAGCACACCGCGCAGAACGACACCCAGCCGTCGATCAGTGCCCTTGCCCCCTTCAGCCGCGCATCGCGATAGGTCAGCGCGTTGTTGACGAAGAAGTTGAAGGTCATCGCAAAGGCGGTCGCCGCGATGGTCGACTTGATGAACCCGATTTCCAGCGTCTTGAACAGGAGCGCGAGCACCAGGAAGTGGACCAGCGCCCCGACCGCGCCGATCGCGGAGAACATCGCGAAGCGGACGGGAATGAACCGCCCCATGACGCGGTCGTAGAGCGCGATCAGGAACTCCATCGCGACGACATGATCGAGCTTCGACTCGCCCTCGGTCCGCAGCCGGAACGTGTAGGGCAATTCCTTGAACCTGAGCGGCCGCGGCGCTGTCGTCATGATGTCGAGCAGGATCTTGAAGCCGATCGCCGACAGATGCGGCGCGATCTCGCGCACCATCGCGGTCCGCGCCATGAAGAACCCGCTCATCGGGTCGCCCAGATCGGCCTTGAGCACGCGGCGCGACAATTTGGTCGCGAACGCCGACTTGGCGACCCGATCCTTGTCCCAATCGCCGGTCCCCCCGCCCTCGACGAAGCGGGAGCCGACCACGAGGTCGAGGCTCGGGTCGGCCTGCAGCTCGCGCGCCATCGCCGGCAGGATGGTCTCGTCGTGCTGCAAGTCGCCGTCGATCACCGCCACGAGCGGCGCGGCGGTTGCGCACATCCCCTCGATCGTCGCCGATGACAGGCCGCGCCGGCCGATCCGCTGGATCACTCGTACTCGGCGATCGCGTATCGCAACGCCCCGCGCCGCGTCGGCGGTGCGGTCGGGGCTGTCGTCGTCGACGAAGATCGCTTCCCACGCGAGCCCAGCCAGCGCCGCATCGAGCTTTTCGATCAGCAGCGGCACGTTCTTGCGCTCGTTGAACGTCGGGATGACGACCGCGAGGTCGAGCGCTTCGATCATAGGTGCGCGAGAATCGCGTCGCCCATCGCGTTTGTCGAGAGGGTGCCGCCGAGGTCGGGCGTCCGCGCGCCGCCGGCGATCGCCAGCGCGACGGCGCCCTCGATCCGCATCGCCATATCGGTCATCCCCAGCGAATGGCGCAGCATCATCGCCGCTGACAGAATCGCCGCGCACGGATTGGCTCTGCCTTGCCCGGCGATGTCGGGCGCCGAGCCGTGGATCGGTTCGTACAGGCCGAGCGTATCGCGCCAGCTCGATAGCGTTGCAGAGGGCAGCATTCCGATCGACCCGACGCACATGCTCGCTTCGTCGGACAATATGTCGCCGAACATGTTGCCGGTCAGGATCACGTCGAACTGGCCGGGATCGCGCACCATCTGCATTGCCGCATTGTCGACGTACATGTGGGTGAGTTCGACATCCTCATAGTCGCCCGACACTTCGTTCACCACGTCGCGCCACAGCTGCGAGGTTTCGAGCACGTTGGCCTTGTCGATCGAACAGAGCGTGCGCTTGCGCCGGCGCGCGATGCCGAACGCGACGTGCGCGATGCGCGCAACCTCCGTCTCGTCATATTTCATCAGGTCGAAGCCTTCGCGCATCCCGTCCAGCCCGGTGCGATGCCCCTTCTCACCGAAATAGATGTCGCCGTTCGATTCGCGGACGATGATCATGTCGATCCCGCGCGCGATCTCCGGCTTGAGCGGCGAGGCATCCTCAAGGCCAGGCGTCAGCGTCGCGGGACGCAGGTTGGCGAACAGCCCGAGTTCGCGGCGCAGGCCGAGGATCGCCGCTTCGGGTCGCAGACGGCGTTCGAGCGCGTCGAACTGCGGATCGCCGACCGCGCCGAACAATATGGCGTCTGCGCGCTTGGCGAGCGCCAGCGTGGCGGGCGGCAGCGGCTGACCCTGGGCCAGATACGCCGCACCCCCGACCGGCGCTTCCTCGAACGTCAGATCGAGCGCCAGCGCGTCGAGCACGCGGCGCGCTTCGGCCACGACTTCCGGTCCGATTCCATCCCCGGGCAACAAGGCGATCAATGGCAAGTGACGTCCCCTTCTCCCGCCGCCTTTGCCCAGCCTTGGCGCGTCACGCAACCGCGCGCTTGAGCCGATCGACCAGACGCGCCCGCGCCGCCAGCGCCTCGGCGCGGCGATCGGTCAGCAGGTGGACCTCGATCTCGCGGCCGGTCAGCGCCAGCCCGGCCAGGATGTCAGGCCAGCCGGACTCGCCCGACACTGCCGGCGGCTGGTCGAGCCCGTAGCCCAGCTCGGCGAGCAGCAAGTCCTCATATCGAACCAGCGCAACCGCCCAGCCGCGCGCCGCGGGCGCCGCCTCGATTGCGCCGATCATCCCATCGAGCGCGGCGTAGAGACGCGGATAGGGCTGGTTTTCGGGTAGCGCGACCGCAGTCAGCGCGGTGACCCATTCGAGCGCCGCCGCGGCCAGCGGCTCCCCGTAGAGCGGCGCGCGGCTGTGAACGAGTTCGACGGTCAGCCCGGCGAGTTGATCCTCGGTCCGCGCCCGCCATTCGCCGGTCACTAGGTTCGCGGGTTGCAACACCGGGCGGATAGCCCGCGATCGTCCCCCGCGAACGTAGCCTGCGATCATCCCCGCCTCGCACGTCAATCCGCGCACGATCGCGCCGTGCTCGCCATGCTGGCGGACGCCGAGGATCAGGGCCTGCGCGCGAAGATGCATGAAAAAGGCTTACGGCGGCGACTGTCCCTCGTCACCCCGGGTTTGGTCCCGGGTCCCGCTTTCCGACGGCTTGAAGAAGCGGGATGCCGGGTCAAGCCCGGCATGACGGATCAGGCAGCGCGGCGGACCTTCCTAGCCGCGCCGCGCAGTCCAAACCGCGACGCCACGTTCTTTGCGAGCGCCATCGCACCGTCGAATCCGGCCAGCGCGGCGATCACCGCCCGGTTGGCGAGCGTAGGGCGCAGCAGCAGCAAGTCGCAGCACTCGACCCCACCCGTCGCGAACTGGCGCTTGTGCTGGCCGTCGCCCTCGGTGAAGTCGAACCGGTCGACGCCTGGGTCGGCGGCCAGATCGCGCAGCGCTTCGACCTGAAGGACCGCGCCCACCGACAGGTCGTTGAACTTCGGATCGTGCCCGACGAACTCGTAAATCGCGACGCCGCCACGAACCGGGCAATAAAGATACGCCGCTGGCTCACCCCCGACATAGAGCAACCAGGCGCGAACCTGCCTCGCCGCGGCCATTGCATACATTCGCTGCGTAAAGTCTGGCGTATCGGGCAACCCCGCGCCCATCAGCCGCTCCTGATAGGTGTCCAGCGCCAGCCGCCGCGCGATGACGTGAAACTCGGCAAGTTGTTCGGGCGTCGTATAGCGCCGAACATCGAGTTGTCCTCCCGAAGCTTGCGCGACCTTCTTGCCCTTCCGCTTGATCGCCGACCGCGTGTTGCCGGACAACTGGGCGAGATAGGCGTCGAACCCGATCGTCAGGTCTGCAAAGCGCCGCGTATAGCGTTGGCGAACGAATGCGAGCATCCCGCGCGCCCCCCGGATCAGCGCGTCGATCTGCGCGGCCGGCAGCGAGGTGACGAGATAACCGTCCGCGGCGGGATCGAGCACCGGAAGCGAAGGTCGATCTCCGCTCACCGCTGCGTCGAGATCGAGCGGCACGCGCACGAGGTTGCGGCGGGTCGACGCCAGCGTCCGCGCGCCGACCTGAAACTTCAGCGGCAGAGGGCGCGCCGTCGTCATGCCGCGCGTTCTTCGATCAGGTTCGACCAGAGTTGCTCCGCCTGCCGCCAACGCGTGCGGAGCTGGTTCGGGCCGAGCGGGGTTGCCTCGCTGTCGCGGGGAAATCGCGGAAGTTCACGGAACTGCGCGGTCGGCAGCGTCTCGCGCGCATCGGCCAGCATCCGGCACAGCGCTTCGAACCGGCCGACATGCACGCGGTTGGCGCGAGTCCCGGCGCGATTGGCGAGTTCGAAGCTGTGCCCGACGATCGTCACCGCCTCATGCCCCGCCGTCGCGGCGTGATCGAGCGCCGCGCGCATTTCGCCCTGCGACAGGGCGCAAATCTGGAAGTGGCGCAGCGACCCCGGCGCATCCTCGATCAGCGTCACCGGCACCTCGATCACGCCCCGGTGCTTGACCGGCGCGATCTGGCGCCGCGGCAAGCCGATCTGGCTCGGCCACGGCGCATCGGCGCCATTATGGCTGCTGTCATAGGCGAAGCCGAGTTCGGCGAGCGCGATCAGCGTATCGTTGTTCGCAGCGTAGCTGCCGGCGCGGAACGCGACCGGATCGGGCGCCCCGCAAGCCCTGAGCAGGTCGCGCGCGCCCGCGATCAGCGCGCGCTGTTCGTCGAGATTGTATTCGACCAGTTCGAACCGCGCGTGGCGTGTGACATCGTCGGTTCGCGCGCCGGCCCAGTTGGGATGGAGATGCAGCTGCACTTCCTGTCCAGCCGCGACGACCGATTCGACCACCGGGCGGATCGCGTCCAGCCCGAAAACCATTGTCGGCATCGGATCGACGAAGAACGTCGCCTTCAGGTCATGCCGCGCGAGCGTCGCGAGTTGATACGCAATCCCCACCCCCGCGGGTTCGAGCGACCGTTCCATCTGATCGGCCAGGGACAGACCGGCCGCGTGATGGCGCCACATCAGTTCGGTATCGATGGTGAGAAAAACGGCTGTCATGCCTGAGTGGAGCTAGCGGCTCCGAGTGAAGATTTTGCCAATTCGCCATCGGTCTAATCGTCCACAGCCGTCACCACGACCGAGCCCCGTCGTATGGCAAGCAGCGTCAGGCCCCATGCCGCGAACGCGGCCGGCCACAACGCCGCGAGGTCGAGGGCGGCGAACGCGGTCGCTCCCAGCGCGCCTCCCGCAAGCAGCGCCAACCACAGCGCGAGGTGCGGCAGCCAGTGCCAGCGCGGTCCGCCCGACAATGCGTCGGCGACGCGGCAACCGATCTTGACCAGCGTGCCTGTCATGTACGTCAATCCGACACGGACATCACCGTCTTGCTCGAACAGCAGGTTGACCGCCCCCATTGCAAACGCCGTCAGCGCGAAAGCGGACGGGGGCGTAAGGGTTGCAACCAGCGCCGCCGCGGTCAGCGCGGCCGCCGTCGTCCCCAGCACCGCTGCTTCGCGCTGCCCCGCCGGCGCTGCGCGCTTGACGAGCGACGACGCCGCGACACCGGCGACGAATGCGGCGATCAGGCCGAACGCCCCGGCGGCGAGCGCCATATCGCGGGCGAGTCCGATGCCCAGGCGAGTCGAATTGCCGCTCATGAACGACACAAAAAAGCCGCCCGATCCCATAAATCCTGTCGCATCGACATAACCCGCCAGCGCGGCGAGCGCCGCCGCCAGCCACCGGGCGTCACGTCCGTAACGGATCATCGCATCCTCCAGGGCCCGTCACCGCGGATGATAGAAATCGTAGACCTGCTGCGCCACCGCCGCGCTTACCCCGGGCGCCTTCTGCAAATCCTCCAGGCTCGCGCCGCGCACCGACCGCGCGGTGCCGAAATGCATCAGCAGCGCCTTCTTTCGCGCGGGGCCGATCCCCGGCACTTCGTCGAGCGGGCTCGCACCGATCGCCCTGGCGCGCTTGTCGCGATGCGCGCCGATCGCGAAGCGGTGGACCTCGTCGCGCAGCCGCTGGAGGTAGAACAGGACGGGTGCGTTGGTCGGCAGCGTGAAGTCGCGCCCGTCCATCAGGTGGAACACTTCGCGCCCCTCACGGCCATGCCCCGGTCCCTTGGCGACGCCGACCAGGCACACGTCCTCGATCCCCATATCCTCAAGCACGCCCTTTGCGGCATTCAATTGCCCGCGTCCGCCGTCGATCAGCACGAGGTCGGGCCAGTCGCCCGCGTCGCGATCGGGGTCCTCGGCCTGCGCGCGGGCGAAGCGCCGCTCGAACACTTCGCGCATCATGCCGAAATCGTCGCCCGGCACAGTGTCCTTGTTGCGGATATTGAACTTGCGGTACTGGCCCTTGCGGAACCCCTCGGGCCCCGCGACGATCATCGCGCCGAGCGCGTTGGTCCCCTGGATGTGGCTGTTGTCGTACACTTCAATACGATCGGGCGGCTCGGGCAGGTCGAACAAGTCGGCCACCTCGCGCAGCAACTTCGCCTGCGTCGTGCTCTCCGCCAGGCGCCGGTCGAGCGCCTCGACCGCGTTGCGCCTGGCCTGCTCCATCAGCCGCCGCCGGTCGCCGCGCTGCGGCACCGACAGCGCGACCTTGTACCCGTTGCGCTCGGCCAGCGCCTCGCTCAGCAACGCGCCCTCCTCCAACTCGCGGTCGAGCAGGATCGTCCGCGCCGGCGGCACCTCCTCGTAGAATTGGGTGAGGAACTGCGTCAACACTTCGTCCTCGGGCACGTCATTGGTGTGCGCGGGGAAGAAGCTGCGATGCCCCCAATTCTGCCCGCCGCGGATGAAGAACGCCTGGATGCCCATCGTCCCGTCCTTGCACGCCAGCGCGAAGACGTCGGCGTCGCCCACCCCTTCGGCGTTGATCGCCTGCGTTCCCTGGATGAAAGTCAGCGCCTTCAACCTGTCGCGCAGCACCGCCGCCAGCTCGAAGTCCATCGTCTCCGCCGCGGCCTGCATCTGTGCGCCGAGCTTGGTCTGCACCTTGGTCGATTTGCCCGCGAGAAAATCCTTCGCGTCGCGCACGAGTTCGGCATAGTCCTCGACCGAGATGCGGCCCACGCACGGCGCCGAACACCGCTTGATCTGGTAGAGCAGGCACGGCCGGTCGCGCGTCTTGAAGAAGCCGTCGGTGCAAGAGCGCAGCAGGAACA